>JBJMWH010000577.1:0-14424 GCA_045810245.1 Burkholderiales bacterium
TTGAAGCCGCGCATGCGGTGGTAGCGGATGAGCGCGTCCATGAGGGTCTGCTGGAACGCGTGGCCCATATGCAGGGTGCCGGTGACGTTGGGCGGCGGAAGCTGGATGCAATACGCGGGCTTGCCGTGGTCCTGGTGGCGGAAATAGCCGGCCGCTTCCCACCGCTGGTACCAGGCCTGCTCGATCGCAGCCGGGCTGAAGCTCTTGTCGAGCACTTCAGTCCGTCTTCTTGCCGTGCAGCGCCTGAGCGAGCGCCGCGGCCACGGATTCGCGCACGTTCTGCATGACGCAGACGGTGAGCTCGGCGCGGACCGCGTTCAGCGCGCGCGCCGTCGCCCGGTCGATCTCCGGCCCGAGGCGCTCGAGCAATGCGTGCTCCAGCTGATCGGCGAGCGCATCGAGGGCACTTTCGTCGACGCGGGCGGCGGGCGCTGCCGGAGCGGGCGGCGTGGGCGGCGCGACAGGCAGGTCATCGACGACCTGGGTGAGGATCGGGACCTCTGCGTCGTCGGCGGGCTCGGCAGTGCTCATTCCGCTTCCTTCGCCAGATCGTGGCTGGTGATCTTATAGCCGCGCGTCTGGTAGAAGCGGTAGCGCACGCGCCCCGCCTGGCGCTCGGCTTCGTCCGCGGGCACCACCTCGAGCAGGCGCTCGAAGCGCTCGAAATGGGGCGGACAGTCGGTGCCCAGGTTGAGCAGGAGCTCGCAGGTCTGGGGCGTGTCCGCATCCGAGCTGACGAGGACCGGCGTCTCGGCCGCGAGCGGCTCGTGCGGGGCGCAGTGCGGCACGAAGCCGATCGCCGGCCAGGTCCACAGCAGCTTGTCGATACGGCTCGCGGCTTCGGGCTCGGGCGCGTAGATCAGCAGCCGCTTTTTCTGCGCCAGCGCCTTGCCCGCGAGCCTGCAGGCTACCTGGAAACGATCTTGCGCGTTGAAATAGAAGTCGATCGTGGTCAAGCGCTATTTCTTGCCGGCGTGCCGCAGGGCGAAGCGCACCAGGAGCGGGACCGGCCGCGCGGTAGAACCCTTTTCGCGGCCGCTCTTCCACGCGGTGCCGGCGATGTCGAGGTGGGCCCAGCGCATCTCGCGGGTGAAGCGGGCGAGAAAGCAGGCAGCGGTGATGCTGCCGCCGGGCCGCCCGCCGATGTTGGCGAAGTCGGCGAAGTTGGAGCGCAGCTGCTCCTGGTAGTCGTCCCACAGCGGCATTTGCCAGACCCGATCCCAGGCGTCGTCGGCCGCGTCCCGGATCTCCTCGGCGAGCTTGTCGTCGTTGGCAAAGAGCCCGGTTGCGACGTGGCCGAGCGCGACGACGCAGGCGCCGGTAAGGGTGGCTACGTCGATCACGGCGTCCGGCTCGAAGCGCGCGGCATAGGTGAGCGCATCGCAGAGGATCAGCCGTCCCTCGGCGTCGGTATTGAGGATTTCGACGGTCTGTCCCGAAAGCGTGGTCACGACGTCGCCCGGCTTGGTGGCGTGGCCACCGGGCATGTTCTCGCAGGTCGGGATCACGCCGACGACGTTGACCGGCGCTTGCATGCCGGCGAGCGCACGGATCGTGCCGAGCACCGACCCGGCGCCAGACATGTCGAACTTCATTTCGTCCATCTCGCCCGCGGGCTTGAGCGAGATGCCGCCGGTGTCGAAGGTGATGCCCTTGCCCACCAGGGCAAGAAGCGGGGCTCCAAGCGGCGCGCGCGACTTGCCTTTGGCGCCCGCGCCGTTGTAGCGCAGCACGATCAGTTTGGGCGGCTGGTGCGACGCGTTGGTCACCGCGAGGAAGGCGCCCATGCCCAGGCGCTCGAGATCGCGCCGCTCGAGCACCTCGAGCTGCAGCTTGAACTGGCGCGCGAGCTTCTTCGCTTCCTCGGCGAGGTAGCTCGGGGTACAGATGTTGCTGGGGAGGTTGCCAAGGGTGCGCGCGAGGTCGGCGCCGTCGGCAGTCGCTTGCGCTTCCGCGAGCGACTGCTCGAGCTGCGCATTGGAGGCGAGCGGCAGCGTGACGTGCGAAAGCGATGCCGCATCGGGCTTCTTCTGCGTCTTCAGCAGCTCGAAGCGGTAGAACGCCTCGCGCGTGCCGAGCACCGCCTGGCGCAGGTTCCAGGACACGGGCCGCGAATTCACCTTGGTGTCGACCAGGAACACCGCCGCATCCTTGACGTCTAGTTCCCTGAGGGCATTGGCCGCGCCGCGCACCGAATCGCGGTACGCGTTCTCGGAGAATTCCTTGCGCTCGCCCAGGGCGACGAGCAGCACGCGCTCGGCCGCGACCCCGGCCAGGCCGCGCAGCAGCAGCGTCGAGCCTGGCTTGGCCGGCAGATCGCAGAGCGCCTTTTTCAGCGCGCCGCGCGCCGCCTGATCGACGCGCTTCGCCGCCGGGGTGAGGTCCTGATCGCGGTGCACGCCGAGCACCACGCAACCGCTTTTCGCGCTCTCGGGAGAGAGCGTCTTTATGCTAAATTCCACAGCGAAAGTATCGCATGATCTTCCACCGGGCGCTCCTCAGGGAATTCGCAAGCCTCGCGGGCGCGGTGTTCATGACGCTGTTCGCGATCGCGCTCACCACGCGACTCATTCGCCTGCTCGGCCAGGCCGCGGGCGGCCAAATTCCCACCGACGCGGTGATCGCGTTCCTCGGTTTCTTCGCTCTCGGCACGCTGCCGGTGCTGCTTTCGCTCACCATGTTCATCTCGGTGCTGCTCACGCTCACGCGCAGCTGGCGCGATTCCGAGATGGTGATCTGGTTCGGCTCGGGGCTGCCGCTCACCGCGTGGCTCAAGCCGGTGATGCTGTTCGCGCTGCCGCAGATCGCAGTCATCGCCGCGCTCTCGGTCTTCATCTCGCCGTGGGCTGCGCAGATGGGCGCGCAGTACGTGACGCAGCTGCAGGCGCGCGACGACGTTTCACGCGTCAGTCCCGGCGTGTTCGGCGAGACCGGCAACAAGGAGCGAGTGTATTTCGTCGAATCGATGTCGGGCGACGCCACGACCGTGCAGAACGTGTTCGTGAGCTCGGTGCAGCAGCAGAAGAGCGGCGTCAGCATGAGCCGCGTCGGCCGCACCGAGACCGCGCCGAACGGCGACCGTTTCATCGTGCTCGAAGACGGCCGGCGCTACGAGGGCGCCCCCGGCGACGAGCAGTACCGGGTCATGGAATTCCAGCGTTACGCCGCGCGCATCGAAACCGCCGAAAGCAAGGAGCCGCAGCTCTCGCATAAGAGCATGACCACCGCGCAACTGCTCGCCAGCCCGAGTCCGGTCAACCTGGGCGAAGTACTGTGGCGCGTCGGCATTCCGGTGTCGGCCGCGATCCTGGTGCTGCTCGCCATCCCGATGAGCTTCGTCAATCCGCGCGCCGGGCGCTCGGTGAACCTGCTGTTCGCGCTGTTCACCTACATCGTCTACTCCAACCTGCTCAGCGTCAGCCAGGCGCGCGTGGCGCAGGGGCGCATGGATTTCGGCATCGGGCTGTGGCTGGTGCACGCCGCGATGATCGCGCTGCTCGTGTTCATGTTCGCACGGCGCATGCAGGTCATTCGCCTGCGCCTGGGCCGATGATCGGCGGGCCGCGCATCCGCACCCTGGAGCGCTACTTCGCGCGCCAGATCTTCGGCGGCGTGGGCTTCGTCCTGCTCGGCTTCCTGGCGCTGTTCGCCTTCTTCGACCTCATCAAGGAGCTGGGCGACCTCGACCGCGGCGAGTATCACCTGCGGGCGGTGTTCCTTTTCGTGCTGCTGTCGCTGCCGGCGCACGCCTACGAGCTATTTCCGATCGCGGTGCTGATCGGCACGCTGTACGTCCTCGGCCAGCTCGCGGCGAATTCCGAGTACACCGTGATGCGCACCTCCGGTTTGTCGCCGCTGCGTGCGGGTTTCATGCTCGGCAAGATCGGGCTCGCGTTCGTGGTGCTCACGTTCGTGCTCGGGGAGTGGGCGGCGCCTTATGCCGAGGAGACCGCGCAGAAGGTGAAGCTGCGCGCCATGAGCTCGCTCATCGGCCAGGGCCTCGAGTCAGGCCTGTGGTTCAAGGACGAAGGCTCGTTCATCAACGTGCGCGAGGCGAGGCAGGCCAACTCGCTCCAGGGCGTGCGCATATTCGAGTTCGACGCCGACTACCGCCTGCGTCGCATGACCAACGCGCAGCGCGCCGAGTACCGCGGCCACGGCGTCTGGATGATGCTCGACGTGGTCAGCACGCAGTTCACCGCGGAAGGGCCGCGTACCGAGCGCGAGGCGGAGCGCGAATGGCGCTCGGCCGTGAGTCCCGACATGCTCGACGCGCTCATCGTCAAGCCCGACCAGATGTCGGTCTGGGCGCTGCACAAATACATCCAGCATCTGGCGGGCAACCGGCAGAAAACCGACCGCTACGAGATCGCGCTGTGGAAGAAGCTCCTCTATCCGCTGGCCGCGCTGGTGATGATGGCGCTCGCGCTGCCCTTCGGCTACAGCTCGGGGCGCGCAGGCGCCGTCGGCCTCAAGGTGTTCCTGGGCATCATGCTCGGGATCCTGTTCCATGCCTTGAACAGCCTGATCGCGCACGTCGGCCTGCTGCAGAGCTGGCCGCCGGTTTCGGCCGCCCTCGCGCCGAGCGCCGTATTCCTTGCCGCGGCGCTTCTCATGATGTGGTGGGTCGAGCGCCGCTAGGCGAAGACCAGGCGCGTTCCCGCGAGGCGGTCGTGCAGGAACTGCCGGTCGCGGTCGAACAAGCTCCAGACGATCGATACCAGCGTCGGCACGAGCAGCACGGCGAGGGCAAAGCGGGTGAACGCCTTGAGCGGAGTCACGCCCACGAGCCGGATGCGCCAGGCCTTCATGGCGAGCGTCTGGCCGCCGCGCAGCCAGGACCACAGGAAATAGGCGGCGAAGAAAAGGCCGATGAAGAGCTGCAGCAGGTGGCGCATGGCGCCGGCGGTGGCATCGCGGCCGCCGCTCGCGAAGAAGAATACCCACGCTGCGAAGAACGCCACAGCGAAGAGAAGAATCGCTTCGTAAACCATGCTCGCCAGGCGCCGCGGCAGTCCCGGCGTCGCAGCGCTCACCGGCGCTTCTTCTCCGCCGGCGGCGTGGGAGGCGGGGCGAGGCTCTGGCGTTTTTCCGGCGGCAGGGCCTGGTACTCGGCCCATGCCTCGCGCAACTGCTCGCGTTTCTCCGGCGGCGCTTTCACGATGCGTTTGTAGTTCTCGCGCGCCTGCCGGCGTTGCTCGGGGCTGAGCTTCGCCCAATCCTGCATGCGCCGCTGAACGCGTTCCTGCTCCTCCGGCTTCAATTTGGGGTAGCGGTTCGCGATGCCGACCCACTTGCGCCGCCGTTCCGGCTCGAGCCTTTCCCAGTCGGCCTTGAGCGGTGCGAGCACCATCTGCTGGTCCGCGGTGAGCTCGGCCCACGCCGGGCGCACCGGCGCTTTGGCTTTCGCGGCGGGCTTGGTTTTCTCGGGCGCTGCCTTGGATTTTTCGACGGGCTTGGCCTTGTCGGGCGCCTGCGCGATGGCCCCGCTAGCCAGGGCGAGGGCCAGTACAACGAGCGCAGCGCGCAGCATCACTGCTCCGCGTTGCGCTTTTTCAGCCAGTTCTGGAAGCCGCGATCGAGGTAGGCGTCGATCGGCAGGTCGTCGGTGAGGAGCTGCGAATCGATTTCCTCGAGTTCGGCGATGCGCTGGGTTTGCTGCCAGCTGTAGATGCCGGTGGCACCGCCCGCCAGAATGGCGAGCGAAAGCACCGCGTAAAGCGCGCCCGTGGTCCAGCCGCCAAAGCGGCCGAGGACGTTGTCCGCCCACGCCAGCGCCGGCTGCGGACGCTGGTGGGCGAGCGCCGCTTCGCGCGCCGCCAGAAGCCGGCGCTCAACCTGCGTCCCCAGCGATCCGCTGTTCAGCAGGTGGCGGAGCTTTTTTCCGAATTGTTGCTCGTTCATAGCGTTGTCAGACCGGCTCAAAGCGTGATGCCCCTCGCTCGGAGCGCCACCGCCAAAGTATGCGTGGCTCGAGAGCAATGCGTTTTCACGCTGCCCTCCGAGCATCGCATGCGGCGCGCGGTTTCGGCCACGTCCAATTCCTCCCAGTAACGCATGATGAAGGCCTCGCGTTGACGCTCCGGCAGTTTCGAAATCTCTTCTTCAATTATTTCAAGTACTTGTGATTGTTCTAGTTGGTCACCCGGGGCCTCCTGGCGATTGGACTCGTAGGCCGGCTCCAAGGTTTCCAGGGGGTCCTGGTCGTCGTCCTCGCGGTTGGAGGTGAGCGAGGAGAGCAGCGTGGTCCAAAGGGAGCGTACCTTTTGGCGCCGGAACCAGTCGCGGATCGCGTTCTGCGTGATGCGATGAAAGAGCAACGGCAGCTCCGCCGCCGGGCGGTCACCGTACTTTTCCGCAAGCCGCAGCATCGCGTCCTGCACGATATCGAGCGCCGCCTCCTGGTCGCGGACGGCGAATACAGCCTGTTTGAACGCGCGCCGCTCGACGCCCTTGAGAAACGCCGACAGCTCGCTGCGGGATGCCAGTAGACCCTCTGCCGGGGCGGTGTTGTTGGCGGCGATGGTACCAAAAATGGCCCGCCTGACGACTCGAGTCGCCTTGACCGCACCGCACCAAGCCTTTATCGTTCAACGGTTTCCCATGGACCGGATCAAGACCAGCCAGATCACCGGCGCCGAGATCGTCGTGCGCTGCCTGCAGCAGGAGGGCGTCGAATACGTATTCGGCTACCCCGGCGGCGCGGTGCTCTTCATCTACGACGAGCTCTTCAAGCAGGACAAGGTGCGCCATGTCCTGGTGCGTCACGAGCAGGGCGCGGTCCACGCCGCCGACGGCTATTCGCGCTCCTCGAAGAAGGTGGGCGTGTGCCTCGTGACCTCGGGGCCGGGCGTCACCAACGCCGTCACCGGCATCGCTACGGCGTACATGGATTCGATTCCGCTCGTCGTGCTGACCGGCCAGGTCCCGACCCACGCGATCGGTCTCGACGCCTTCCAGGAGTGCGACACGGTCGGAATCACCCGTCCGATCGTCAAGCACAACATGCTCGTGAAGGACGTGAAGGACCTCGCCTCGGCGATGAAGAAGGCGTTTCACATCGCGACGACGGGCCGTCCCGGCCCGGTTGTGGTGGACATTCCCAAGGACGTGACGACCGCAACCTGCGAATTCGTCTATCCGGAAGAAGTCTCGATGCGCTCCTACAACCCGGTGCGCAAGGGGCACGCCGGCCAGATCAAGAAGGCGGTGCAGCTGATCCTCGAGGCCGAGCGGCCGATGGTCTACACCGGCGGCGGCGTGGTGCTGTCCAATTCTTCCGAGCAGCTGCGCGAGCTGGTCAGGCAGCTCGGCTTCCCGTGCACCAACACGCTGATGGGCCTGGGCGCGTACCCGGCCACCGACCGCCAGTTCCTCGGCATGCTCGGCATGCACGGCACCTACGAAGCCAACATGGCGATGCAGCACTGCGACGTGCTGCTCGCGATCGGCGCGCGCTTCGACGACCGGGTCATCGGCGACCCGGCGCACTTCGCACAGAACCCGCGCAAGATCGTGCACATCGACATCGACCCTTCGTCGATCTCGAAGCGGGTGAAGGTCGACGTGCCGATCGTCGGCAACATCCCGGACGTCCTCGAGGACATCCTCAAGCTGCTCAAGGGTTCCAAGCCGCGCGACATCGGCGCGTGGTGGAAGCAGATCGACGACTGGCGCGCCAAGGATTGCCTGCGCTACGACCGCAAGTCCGCCATCATCAAGCCGCAGTTCGTGCTCGAAAAGCTGTACGAAGTGACCAAAGGCGAGGCTTTCATCACGTCCGATGTCGGCCAGCACCAGATGTGGGCGGCGCAGTTCTACAAGTTCGACCAGCCGCGGCGCTGGATCAACTCCGGCGGACTCGGCACCATGGGCTTCGGCCTGCCGGCGGCGATGGGCGTGCAGCTCGCGAACCCGGGCGCGACGGTGGCCTGCGTCACCGGCGAGTCGTCGATCCAGATGTGCCTGCAGGAGCTCTCCACCTGCAAGCAGTACCGCCTGCCCATCAAGGTCGTCAACCTGAACAACAGGTACATGGGCATGGTGCGGCAGTGGCAGCAGTTCTTCCACGGCAACCGCTATTCCGAGTCGTACATGGACGCGCTGCCCGACTTCGTCAAGCTCGCCGAGGGCTACGGCCACCGCGGCGTTCTGATCGAGAAGCCGGCCGACGTCGAGCCCGCCCTGCGCGAAGCCTTCGCGGCGAAGAGCGAGCTCGTGTTCCTCGACTTCGTCACCGACCAGAAGGAGAACGTCTACCCGATGATCCCCGGCGGCAAGGGGATCACCGAGATGATTCTGTACGAGGACTTGTGACCCGGCACATCATTTCGGTGCTGGTCGAGAATGAGGCAGGTGCGCTTTCCCGGATCGCGGGACTGTTTTCAGCCCGCGGCTACAACATCGAGACGCTGACGGTGGCGCCCACCGAGGACGCCTCGATGTCGCGCATGACCATCGTCACCACCGGCTCCGAGGACGTGGTCGAGCAGATCACCAAGCAGCTGAACAAGCTGATCGAGGTGGTGAAGGTGATCGATCTTTCCGAGGCCGAGCACATCGAGCGCGAGCTCATGCTGATCAAGGTGCGCGCCGGGGCCAAGGAGCGCGAGGACATGAAGCGCATGGCCGACATCTTCCGCGGCCGCATCATCGACGTTTCCGACAACACCTACACGATCGAGCTCACCGGCGACACGCGCAAGCTCGATGCGTTCATCCACGCGCTCGACCAGGCGAGCATCATCGAGACGGTCCGCACCGGAGCGAGCGGCATAGGGCGCGGCAACCGCGTTCTGCGGGTCTAGTTCTTTCAGGGGGACGCAAATGAAGGTCTATTACGACAAGGACGCCGATCTTTCACTCATCAAGGGCAAGAAGGTCACCATCCTCGGCTATGGCTCGCAGGGCCACGCCCACGCCCAGAACCTGCAGGAGTCGGGTGTGAAGGTGGGCGTGGGACTGCGCAAGAGCGGCGCGTCCTGGGACAAGGCGAAGAAGGGTGGCATCGAGGTCGCCGAGATCGACGAGGCGATCAAGAGCGCCGACATCGTCATGGTGCTGCTGCCCGACGAGCACCACGCCGCCATCTATCAGCAGTACATCGAGCCCAACATCCGCAAGGGCGCGTCGCTCGCGTTCGCGCACGGCTTCAACATTCACTACGGCCTGATCCAGCCGCGCGAGGACCTCGACGTGTGGATGGTGGCGCCGAAGGCGCCCGGCCACACCGTGCGCTCGACCTACAGCGGGGGCGGCGGCGTGCCGATGCTGATCGCGGTGCATCGCGACCGCTCCGGCAAGGCGCGCGACCTCGCACTTTCCTACGCCGCGGCGATCGGC
The DNA here is from genome assembly GCA_045810245.1 of Burkholderiales bacterium. GTDB lineage: Bacteria > Pseudomonadota > Gammaproteobacteria > Burkholderiales > SG8-39 > SCGC-AG-212-J23. The sequence goes on from JBJMWH010000577.1 coordinate 9,343, forward strand.
GGCGGCAAGGCCGGCATCATCGAGACCAACTTCAAGGAAGAGACCGAGACCGACCTCTTCGGCGAGCAGAGCGTGCTCTGCGGCGGCTGCGTCGAGCTGGTGAAGGCGGGCTTCGACACGCTGGTCGAGGCCGGCTATGCGCCGGAGATGGCCTACTTCGAGTGCCTGCATGAGCTGAAGCTCATCGTCGACCTCATGTACGAGGGCGGCATCGGCACGATGAACTACTCGATCTCGAACAACGCCGAGTACGGCGAGTACGTTTCCGGCCCCAAGGTGATCGACGAGGGCACGCGCAAGCGCATGAAGGAGATCCTGTACCGCATCCAGTCGGGCGAGTACGCGAAGGAGTTCGTGCTCGAGAACCGCGCCGGCGCCCCCATGCTGCTCTCGCGCCGGCGCATGACCGCCGAGCTGCCGATCGAGAAGGTCGGCGCGCGGCTGCGCGAGATGATGCCCTGGATCAAGAAGAACCGCCTCGTGGACACGTCGCGGAACTGAGGAGCGCAAGCAGCGCGTGACGCCGCCCTGGCCGCATCCGATCATCGCCCGCGAGGGCTGGCCGTACCTCCTCGCGGCGCTCGCCGTATCGGCGCTGGCAGCGTGGTGGCTCGGCTGGTGGTCGGCGCCGCTGTGGCTCGCCACAGTGTTCATCCTGCAGTTCTTCCGCGACCCGCCGCGCGAGTCGCCGGACGATCCGGCCGCGGTGGTCTCGCCGGCCGACGGCCGCGTCGTCGAGGTGAGCCGCAGCAACGACCCGTACCTCAAGCGCGAAGCGCTCAAGGTCAGCGTCTTCATGAATGTGTTCAACGTGCATTCCAACCGCGCCCCGGCCGACGGCACGGTGAAGCAGCGCTGGTACTTCGCCGGCGCCTTCGTCAACGCGGCGCTCGACAAGGCCTCGCTCGCCAACGAGCGCAACGCCCTGTGGATCCAGCGCGACGACGGCCAGGACCTCACCTGCGTGCAGGTGGCGGGCCTCATCGCCCGGCGCATCCTGTGCTACGTTGAGCCGGGCGCGCGGCTGGTGCGCGGACAGCGGTTCGGATTCATCCGCTTCGGCTCGCGCGTGGACCTGTATCTGCCCCCCGACGCGCAAGTGAAGGCCGCGATCGGCGAAAAGGTGTACGCAGCGCACAGCGTGCTCGCATGGCTGAAGACCCCGAGCTCGAAGACCCGATAGACGAGCATTCGCCGCAGGCGCGGCTCGGCGACATGCCGCCGCAGGCCCGGCTCGGCGGCCTGCGCCGGCGCGGCATCTACCTGCTGCCGAATCTCTTCACCACCGGGGTCCTGTTCTGCGGCTTCTTCGCCATCGTGCAGGCGATGAACCAGCGCTTCGAGATCGGCGCGATCGCGATCTTCGTCGCCATGGTGCTCGACGGCATGGACGGCCGCGTCGCGCGCTGGACCAACACGCAAAGCGAGTTCGGCGCGCAGTTCGACAGCATCGCCGACATGGTCGCCTTCGGCGCCGCGCCCGGCCTGATCGCCTACATCTGGGTGCTGAAAGACCTCGGCACGCTCGGCTGGATCGGCGCCTTCATCTACTGCGCCGGTGCCGGCATCCGCCTTGCCCGCTTCAACGCCAACATCACGGTCGTGGACAAGCGCTACTTCCAGGGCCTGCCGAGCCCGTCGGGCGCCGCGGTGATGACCGGCCTCGTCTGGGTGCTGGTCGACTTCGGCTTCACGCCGAGCGGCTGGCTCGCCATCGTGACCTGGATCGTCGCGGTGTTCGCCGGCGTCACCATGGTCTCGAACGTGCCGTTCTGGAGCTTCAAGGAAGTGAACTGGAAGAAGCGCGTGCCGCTCTGGGTGATTCTGGTGTGCGTGATCGCGATCTCGGTGATCGCCTCGCGGCCCTCGCTCGTGCTGTGGGCGCTGTTCATGTCGTACGCGCTCTCCGGCTACGTCATGTGGGCGATGGGGCACCGGGTGCGCCCCGTGCTCCCGGACGAATAAGTTCAGGACGAGTAGATTCAGGATGAACCAATAGTCCCATTTGCTCCAGCACCGCGCGCCCCATTGGGCCGTAGGGGTTGCCGAGCGTTTCGGCGACCTCGAAGTGGTTGTAGCCTGCCGCGCGGATCAGCTCGACCGCCTTGCCTGCGCCCTCGAGCGCAACGGCGAATTCCCGCGCCTGGCGCTGGAACTCGGGCGTCTCGAGCGACCCGTAGAGCAGCACCATTGGCGCGCAGATCCGCTCGACATGCCGCTGCGGCGATAACTCGGTTTCCATGGCGTCGCTGAAGCGAATGTACGCGCTGCGCTTGGACAGGCGCGGCCCGCGCAGGTCGTACATTCCGCTGCAAAGCGTGTAACCCTTCACCAGGCTGCCGGGCATTCCGAAGCGCTGCCAATCGGTGGCCGCGGCCACGCCGGCGAGGTGCGCGCCGGAAGAGGTCCCCGAAACATAGATGTGCTCGGCGTCGCCGCCGAAAAGCGCTGCGTTGCGGTACACCCAGGCGATTGCCCTGCGCACCTGATCGGCCATCACGAACAGATCGCCCCCGCAATCGGGCGCGTTATCGAAATCGAGCACAACGTAATGCGCGCCTGCGCCGATGAACATCTCGGCGGGGGCGGCGTATTCTCTGGCACGTCCCGCGCGCCATGCCCCGCCGTGCACGAAGACCTGAATATGCGTTCCCGTTCGGGATGCGTAGACGTCGAGCTGCTCGTTGGGGCCCGCGCCGTAGGCGAAGCGCTGCGGTTCGCCCAGGCGCGTGCGCGCGGCCTCGGAAGCGAGGTTGCGGCGTTCGAGCAATTGGTCACGGTTTGGCGCGTACACCGCCTGGTCATAGGCGTCGTCGAGCGCTTTTTGATCGTAGTCGCGAAAAACCGGCTGCATTGCACACGGTCCGTTGTCAAAGATGTTGAGCCTGCCCACGCGGCGCACCCGCCGGGCGCAGTATTCTGACGTGGTCATGGCGAGTTATGGGGGGACGTCATGGGCAAGGTTGGAAGAAGTTACCCGCGGTTCGAGGTGGTGGCTGAGCCGGGTGGAGGGGGCGCGGACTCGAAGTTCCAGGCCCGCCTCGGCGCGTTCATCGGCATCCTCGGTGCGCTCGGCCTCATCAGCTGGCTGATGGCGCTGCTGGTGCGCTGACGCCCAGAGCACCGCGCACCCATTCCGCAAAGCGGTGCGCGTCGAACTCCTGCGGCACGTACACGCCGTGGCGAAACTCGCGCGACTGCAGACCCTGCTGCTGCCATTCGCAGTTGCGCGCGTCCTGCCGATTGGTGAGGTCCCAGAGCGCCACATAGTGCTGCAGGTCGGCTTCGGCGAGCGGCAGGTGGCGAGGCTCGAACAGCCAGTCGTAGACCATGCGCACGCTCTGGGGTCCGGTCGGAAACATGAGCTGCGAGTTCACGTAGTCCGGATGCACGTTGAGGAAGAGATTGGGTAGCACCATGTCGGCGGCGTACAGCCGCCTCCGCTCCTCTTCGTTCAAACCGCCGAATGCGGGCAGCCGCGCGGTACCGTCGAGGGTCAGCGTCTGCGCGCCCGCCTTGTACTCGGGCTTCGCCTCGGCGCCGCCGCGCAGGCCCCAGGCGCCGGCATCCTGGTAGGCCGTGACGATGCGGCAGAACTCGGGATGCACCGGCGGACAGTGGAAGCATTCCGAGAAGTTCTCGCCGAGCAGCTTCCAGTTCGCGGCGACGTCGAGCACGATGCGCTTGCCGATCCGCAGGTCGGCCAAACCGTAGCGCCGGTAGCGCTCGCTGCGCTCGCCGATGGCCTCGGCGAGGGACGCCGGATGCTTGCCGAGATGGACGAACACGAACCCGCCCCAGCCGCCGGCGGCCACCTCGAACAGAGGGAAATCCTCCAGGCGGAAATCCGGCGTCTCCATTCGGCGTGGCGTCGCCACGAGGCGCCCGCCGAGGTCGTAGGTCCAGGCGTGATAGGGGCAGACGATGCGCCGGCGCGCGAAGCGCCCGTGCTCTTCGGTGCACAGCACCGAGCCGCGGTGGCGGCAGGTGTTGTGGAACGCGCGCACCGCGCCCGCCTCGTCGCGCACCAGCACCAAGGACTGGCTGCCGACACGGGCGAGCTTCCAGTCTCCTGGCGCGGCGAGCTCCTCGTCGCGTGCCACGCAGATCCACCTTGCGTACCAGAAGACTTCGAGCTCGCGCTCGTAGTGCGCCGGGTCCCGGTACCAGCTTGCCGGCAACCCGGGCTGCAAGTGCTTCAATGCTTCCCTTGTCATGTTCCTAGAGTAAAGCTATAGTCGGTTCATGCAACAGGCCAAGCTTGCCGCTTTCCTTCCTCTGGCGCTCCTCGCGCCGGGCCTGCTGCGCCTCGCGCGCTAAATTCCCCGTTCCACAATCCGAGTAGCATCCTAGCTGGCCCGAGCAGCATGCGAGCCGGCGATAACCCGCCAAGGGATCAGTCCATGAGCAAGGAAAATTTGATCATCTTCGACACCACCATGCGCGACGGCGAGCAGAGCCCGGGCGCCTCCATGACGCGCGACGAGAAGCTGCGCATCGCGCGCGCCCTGGAGCGCATGCGCATCGACGTGATCGAGGCCGGCTTCCCGGCCTCGTCGAACGGCGACTTCGAGGCGGTGTGCGCGATCGCCAACGTCATCAAGGACTCGACCGTGTGCGGCCTGTGCCGCGCGAACGACCGCGACATCCAGCGCGGTATCGAGGCTTTGAAGGGTGCCAATGCCTGGCGCATCCACACCTTCATCGCGACCAGCCCGCTGCACATGGAGAAGAAGCTGCGCATGACGCCTGACCAGGTCTACGAGCAGGCGAAGCTGTCGGTGCGCTTCGCGCGCAATGCCTGCCCCGACGTCGAATTCTCGCCCGAGGACGGCTCGCGCTCCGAGAGCGACTTCCTGTGCCGGGTGCTCGAGGCGGTGATCAGAGAGGGCGCGACCACGATCAACATTCCGGATACCGTGGGATACGCGGTGCCGCAGCAGTTCGGAGAATTCATCCGCAAACTCAGGGAACGGATTCCGAACTCCGACAAGGCGGTCTGGAGCGTGCACTGCCACAACGACCTCGGCATGGCGGTGGCCAATTCGCTCGCCGCCGTGCAGATCGGCGGCGCGCGCCAGG
>JBJMWH010000578.1:0-9663 GCA_045810245.1 Burkholderiales bacterium
CGAGCACGGTGTTTTGCGCCGCGCGCTCCTCGCGTACTCCGCGGCGGCCAGCCGGCTGCGCGGAGGACAGGCGAAGGACGTGCCGGCCAAGACACTCGCCGACGCGGCGTCGCTCTTTCGTGCCTTCGGCGAGGACTACCATGAGCGCGCGCTCGAGGAAAAGCACGTCTTTCCGGTCGTCGAGCGCACGAAGGGAGACGCCGCCCGCTATCCGGCCATCCTCAAGGCGCAGCACGAGCGGGGGCGCGCCATCACCGGCTACATCAGCTCGGCCACGCGCAGCGGCCGCATCGCCGCCGCGGACCAGGCGCCGCTCGGCAAGGCCCTCGACGCCTTCGTATTGATGTACGAGCACCATGCCGCCATCGAGGACACGGTCGTCTTCCCGGCCTGGAAGGACGCCTTGCCGGATAAGGAGTACAAGGAGCTGTCCGAGCGATTCGAGGAGCTCGAGCACAAGATGTTCGGGCGCGACGGGTTCGAGGAAGCAGTCAAGCGCGTGAGCGCCATCGAACTGGACCTCGGACTCTCCGAGCTCGCGTCATTTACGGCGCCCCCGCCGCCCAGGAAGTAGGTCTACCTCCGAAAGAAACATGATCATGCCCAAGCTCATTACGAACCTCCACGGCGTCCGATACCAGGTCAGAGACGTGGAGCGTTCCATCGATTTCTATACGAACCAGCTGGGCTTCGAGCTGGACGCGAAGCACCTGCCTGCCTTTGCCCAGGTTTCGATTCCGAATCTCAAGTTGATCCTAAGCGGTCCGGGGGCGTCGGGATCGCGCCCGATGCCGGAGGGTCGTGCGCAGGAGCCGGGCGGATGGAACAGGGTCATTCTCCAGGTGGCCAATCTTCCGGCGACGATCGAAGAACTGAAGAAGGCAGGCCTGCGTTTCCGCAATCGGATGGAAGTCGGCCCGGGCGGCAAGCAAATCCAATTGGAAGATCCCGACGGCAATCCGCTCGAGTTGTTCGAGCCGGCGCACTAGATTGGACTGTTAATTCGGCGCGGTGACTTGGATATTGAACCGCGGTGTTGCGGCAGCCCTTGGGGCGGCGCTGCTCTTCGGCGCCAGCACCCCACTCGCCAAGCTGCTGCTCGGCAACGTCAGTCCCTGGCTGCTCGCGGGCTTGCTTTATCTCGGCTCCGGCATCGGGCTCGCATTGCTGCTCGCGCTGCGGCGCGCCGAGCGCTCGCGCCTCGCCGCCGGCGACTGGCGCTGGCTCGCCGGCGCGGTCCTGAGCGGCGGCGTCGTCGGCCCCGTGCTCCTCATGTGGGGACTCTCTCGCATGCCGGCATCGGGTGCAGCGTTGCTTCTCAATGCCGAGGCGGTCTTCACCGCGCTCCTCGCCTGGTTCGTGTTCCGGGAGAACTTCGATCGGCGCATCGCACTCGGGATGGGGCTGATCGTGGCGGGCGCCGCGGTGCTGTCCTGGCCTGGCGACGCAGGATTCGGCGCGGTCGCTCCGGCCCTGGCGGTGGTCGGCGCATGCCTCGCCTGGGGCATCGACAACAACCTCACGCGAAACGTGGCGCTCGCCGACGCGCGCTTCGTCGCCATGGTGAAGGGCCTCGCCGCCGGCGCGACCAATACAACGCTCGCCGTGCTGCTCGGCGCACGTCTACCCGAACTTTCGGTCGCGGCTATGGCGGGATTACTCGGGTTCGTGGGCTATGGGATCAGCCTGGCGCTCTTCGTGCGCGCGCTGCGCGACCTCGGCACGGCGCGTACAGGAGCGTATTTCTCGACCGCACCGTTCGCCGGCGCTGCGCTCGGTCTCCTTCTCCTCCACGAGACCTTAACCTGGAACCTCGCCGTCGCTGCGGCTCTCATGGCCTGGGGCGTCTGGCTGCATCTCACCGAGCGCCACGCGCACTTGCATGCGCACGAGCGCGTCGAGCACACGCACGAGCACGAGCACGACCAGCACCATCGCCACGATCATGCCGAGCCGCCCGCGCCGGGCGTGCGCCATACGCATCAACACAGGCACGAACATCTGACCCACTCGCATCCACATTACCCAGACTCGCACCACCGCCACGAGCACTAGGGCGACGAAGGCGACTAGGTGGATCGGACTACGCGAGCGAGCCTTGCACGTTACCCGCGGCCCTTAGCATCCGCCGACATGACTTCCCCCTATGTCCGAGTGATGAGTCGGCTCGGCGAGCAGGCCGGCGTGCGCGTATTCCGCATTTTCGGGCGGCGGCTGCGTGCTTGGGCCGGCCGGGCAGCGCCGCGCGTCGACTGCCGGCTGCTGCCGCAACGCGAGGTGCTGGCGTTTTGCGCCGACCCGGCGCTCGACCTCGTGCCCTCCAAGGTCCAGGCGGCGTATCGGCGAGGTGATTTGTGCGTCGGCGCGTTCCAGGACGGCGAGCTCGCAGGGTATTGCTGGTTTGCCCTGTCCCCCGCGCCGCACATGGACGGCGCCTGGCTCGAGTTCCCGGAACACGTCGTCTACACCTACAAGAGTTACGTGCGCCCGGCGTTTCGCGGACGCGGGATCGCAGCCGCCCTCTACGGCTTCGCCGACGCCCATTTCCTCGAGCGCGGTCGCACCCACGCGCTGCTCTGCGTCGAATCGCACAACCGGCCTTCGATCGCCGCCGCGCGCCGCTGCGGCTTCGCGGAGGCGGGCTTCGCCGCCTACCTCGTCGGCGGCCGGCTGCGTGCGTGGCGCTCGCGCGCGGCCGCCCTGTACGGATTGCGCTTCTTCCTTCCCGAGTAGACGCTCCTGCCCTACGCGTTCGCCCATCCTGCCGCCGTCGTGCCGGTGGCAAAGATGCTGGGTGCGAGAGCCGTGCCTTCCGCGCTCGCGATCGGCGCCATGATTCCCGACGCCTGGTACATCGTGCCGCTCCTAGAGCGCGAGCACGGCCACGATCTGCCCGGCGCGCTTCTGTTTTGCGTCCCGGCCGGGCTCCTGGCCTATATGGCCTTCCACCTCATCTTCAAGCAGCCGTTGCTCGCGCTGGCACCCCGCTGGCTGGCGGAGCGCCTCGCTGCCTGGACGACGCCGCGATTGCCGCGAGCGCCTTGGCATCGCGTGCTCCTGTCTCTGCTGGCCGGCATCGCGACGCACCTTGCATGGGATGCCTTTACCCACGCCGGCTACTTTCCCATCCTCGAAACGCGGGTGGCGGGCGGGATCTACCTGCATCAGCTACTGCAGCACACGAGCACTCTGCTTGGAACCTGGTTCCTCGCTGCCTGGATTCGACGGAAGCTGCGTGCCACGCAGCCGATGGTCCTGGTGCGTGTGCTCGATGACCGGCTTCGCTACGCGGTGATGGCGGCGATGACCGGTTTGCCCGCGACCGCATTCTTGATCGCGCTGCGCACGTTCGAAGCGGAGCCCGCAGCGCTGGCGTTGCGGGCCGCCGGGGTCACGGCGCTTTCCGCATTCGGGCTGCTGGCGCTTTTTTTCTCGGTGGGCTGGCGGCTCGCGCGCTAGCCCCAGACCTCGCGCGCCACCTCGACCACGCGCTCGAGCTTGCGCCACTGCTCGTCCTCGGTGAGCTTGTTGCCGTGGTGCGTGCTCGAGAAGCCGCACTGCGGCGAAAGGCGCAGGTTTTCCAGCGGCACATGGCGCGAAGCCTCGTCGATGCGCCGCTTGAGCGAGTCCTTCGGCTCGAGCGCGCCTGACTTGGTGGTGACGAGGCCGAGCACCACGTTCCTGCCCTTCGGCAAACGCCGCAGCGGCTCGAAGCCGCCAGCGCGCTCGCTGTCGTATTCCATGAAGAATCCGTCGACCTTTGCCGAGAACATGCCGTCGAGCACCTCTTCCTGATAGCCGCCCGCGGCGAACCAGGTGCTGCGGAAGTTGCCGCGGCAGGTGTGCATGGTCACGCTCATTCCCTTCGGGCGGCCTTCGAGGGCGCGGTTGATCGCCTGCGCGTAGGTGAGCTGCAGGCCCGCCGGGTCGTCGCCGTTGGCTCGGAAGTTCTCGCGCACCTTGGGGTCGCAGAGGTACGAGAAGCCGACGTCGTCGAGCTGCAGGTAGGTGCAGCCTGCCTCCCCGAGCTGGCGGATCGCCTCGCGCCAGGCCGCGCCCGCGTCGACCCAGAACTGCGCCATGTCGGGATACACCTCGCGCGAGATTGCGTTGCGACCGCCGCGGAAATGGAGCGACCCCGGCGAAGGCAGGCAAAACTTCGCCGTCTGCCGGGTTGAGTCTTTCAGGAACTTGAAGTGGTCGACCATGATCGGCTTGGTGCAGGCCACCTTGCCGGTGACCGTCGCCATCGGCGGCACGTCCTCGGCGGCGAAGCTCATGCCGACGGCGGCCTTGAGCGTGACGCCGTCGAGCTGGCGCATGAAGTCGAGGTGCCAGTAATCGCGCCGGAATTCGCCGTCGGTCACCGACCGAAGGCCGACGGCCTCCTGTCGTGCGACCGCGGCGCGGATCGCGCGGTCTTCGACTTCCTTGAGGTTTGCGCTTTTCGCCTTGCGAGCGGCCACCAGCTCTGGCGGGCGCAGTAGACTGCCTACGTGGTCGGCATGGAAGGGCGGTTTCATGCGCCTATCCTACGCTTCGAGGCGTCGACCACCGATGAGGCGATGGAGGCGCAGATGAACTTCCCCAACGAGAGTCCCGCTTATCGCGCCGCGCGCGACCGGCTCCTGGAGAGCGAGCTCGAGCTGAGGCGCCAGATCGAGAGCGTCGCGGCGCAGCGCCGCGAGCTGCCGCCGGGCGGGGAGGTCCCGGAGGACTACAGTTTCGACGGCATCGAAGGCAAGGTCAGGCTGTCGCAGCTCTTCGGCAAATGCGACACGCTGGTCGCGTACAGCTTCATGTTCGGCCCGGAGATGGAGCGGCCCTGTCCGATGTGCACGTCGATCATCGACGGGCTCGAAGGCAATGCCGTGCATATCGCGCAGCGCGTCGATCTCGTGATCATCGCCAAGTCCGAGCTCGGACGCGTGCTCACCTTCGCGCGCAGCCGCGGCTGGAGAAACCTGCGCTTCGTTTCATCGGCGGGCAATTCGTACAACCGCGACTACTACGGCGAAGACCGCGAAGGCCGGCAGTGGCCGATGATGAACGTGTTCCGCAAGACCGACCGCGTCCGCCACACCTGGGCCTCCGAGCTTCTGGATGCGCCCGAGGACCCCGGCCAGAACGCCCGGCATGTGGATCTTCTGTGGCCGCTCTGGAACGTGCTCGACCTCACGCCGCGCGGCCGCGGCAGCGACTGGTATCCGCGCCTGGAGTACTAACCGGGCGCCCGCAGGTCGGTGATCGAGCTGCGGGTGGCCGCGAGGGGGCTGCCGGGCAGGTTGTAGCGCGGCAGCCGGCCTTGCCTTTCAGCTTTCTGCCGTAGCAATTCGTGCTCGCGGCCCTTCGGCGTCGAGCTGGTCTCCCAGGTGAAGTGCGAGACGTGGATCGCGCCCCGGTCGTTGAGCGCAAGGCTCTCTCTCAGGCATTGCTGCAGCGAGCGGTTCCATGGGGTATGGGCGACGTAGACGCATTCCCTGCCGTCCCAGAGGGTGAAGACGCCCTGCACGTCGGGGATTTCCCGGACACGCTCGACGGTAAAGCGGCACTTGAGGCTCGCAACCCTCATAGGCCGTAGGTAGCATCCGCCGTGCCTAGTAGCCGGCGTGGAAGTCGACCAGATTGGCCGGCGTCTCGCGGCGCCGCACCCGCTCGACGTTCTCGACGATCTTGGGAATGGCGGTGCGCGGCTCGGTGAGCGCGGCGGAGTGCGGCGTGATCGTGATGCCGGGATGATTCCAGAGCGGATCGCGTTCCGGCAGCGGCTCGGGCTCGAACACATCGAGATACGCATGCGCGAGCCAGCCGTTGTCGAGCGCGCCGATCAGGTCGCGGGCGACGAGATGGCCGCCGCGCGCGACGTTGATGACGCAGCCGTCGCGCCGCATCGTGGCGAAGGTGCGTGCGTTGAGCACCCCTGCGGTCTCGCGCGTGAGCGGCAGCAGGCACACCAGCGCGTCGGTGATGCGCAGCATCGCCGTCAGGTCGGTGAATGACTTCACTCCCGGCAGCTCCTTCGGCCGCCGGCTCCAGCCGGCGACGTTGAAGCCGAGGGCGAGGAGCTTGCGCGCCGCGTCGCTGCCGAGCTCGCCCAGCCCGAGCAGCCCCACCGTCCGGTCCGAAGCCATGCGCTGATCCATCCGCCGCCACTGTCGTGCGCGCTGCTGGAGGCGGTACCGATAGAGGTGGCGATGCCAGTCGAGCACGTGCGCGATCACGGTCTCCGACATCGCTGCGACCATTCCGGGGTCGACCAGCCGCGCGAGTGGCACGCCGCGCGGGTAGGTCGGGTCCGCGAGCAGCTTTTCCACGCCCATCCACAGCGACTGCACCAGCCGCGGACGGCCGAGCTTCTGGAAAGTTCCGGCGGGCGGCGTCGCGATGAGCGCGATCTCCACCGACTTGTCGGGCACCGCGACGAGCTCGTCCTGCGGAAGCGCCTGCCGCAGGAGCGGCACCCAGACCTCGGCTTTCTCGGTCTGCGAGGCGAAAAGAATTTTCACGCTCGATGGTAGCATTCGACCCGAGGAGTCCTTCATGCGGTTCACCGCGTTGCTACTTGCCGCCGCGTTTTCGTTCGCCGCGGTCGCGCAGGACTGGCCGAAGCAGAAGCCGATCCATCTCGTCGTCGGATTCGCGCCCGCGAGCACCACCGATCTCGTGGCGCGCCTCGTGGCGCCGAAGCTCGCCGACGCGCTCGGCCAATCGGTCCTCGTCGACAACCGTCCCGGCGCCGCGGGCAACGTCGCCGCGCAGCAGGTGAAGCGCGCCGCACCCGACGGCTACACGATCTTCGTCACGAGCGTCGCCTACGCCGTGAACCCGACGCTGTACGCCAACGCCGGCTACGATCCGCTGCAGGACTTCGTGCCGGTGATCCTCGGCCCGAGCACGCCCAACATCATCACGGTGAACCCGGCCGTGCCGGCCGCCAATCTGAAGGAGCTGGTGGAGCTCGCGCGCAAGACGCAGCTTTCCTACGCCTCGTCCGGCATCGGCACCACCACGCACCTTTCCATGGAGCGGCTCAAGCAGCAGGCGAAGGTCGACATCACGCACGTACCCTACCAGCCGGCGCAGGCCGTGGGCGCGGCGGTGGCCGGACATACCCAGATCTCGAGCACCTCGATGCCGCCCGCGGTGTCCCAGGTGAAAGGCGGCCGGGTGCGAGCGCTCGCGGTCACGAGTGCACAACGCTCGCCCGCGCTGCCCGAGGTGCCGACCGTCAACGAGCAGGGGTTCTCGGGATTCGACGACCTCACGTGGACCGCGTTCTTCGTGCCCGCGGGCATGCCGCAGGACCTCGTCAATCGTCTCAACTCCGAGATCAGCCGCGCGCTCCTCGCGCCGGAGGTCGCCGAGCGCCTGGCGCAGCTCGGCCTCGAGTGGAAAAGCAATACCTCCGGCGAATTCGCCGCGTTCCTGCGCAGCGAGATCGAGAAGTGGAGCCGGGCGGTGAAGGAATCGGGCGCCAAGGCCGACTGAAGCTTCTTATGAAGCCACCGTTTCGCGCCGACCACGTAGGAAGCCTGCTGCGCCCGGACGGACTTGCGAAGGCGCGCAAGGAGAAGAATTTCGAATTTCAGCAGCAGGCGATTCGCGCCGTTGTCGCGAAGCAGGAGGCGCTCGGCCTGCAGGGTGTCACCGACGGCGAATTCAGCCGCGACTGGTGGCACCTCGACTTCCTTTCCCAGCTCGAAGGCGTCGCCCTGCGCGAGAACCCGGGGCCGAAGTTCGGCGGCACCGATGACCAGCCCCCGATTCCGGTGATCACCGGAAAGTTGCGCTATCAGAAGCCGGTCATGGTGGGCGATTTCCTGTTCCTGAAGCAGGCGACGTCGAAAACCGCGAAGTTCACCATTCCCTCGCCCTCGATGCTGCACCTGCGCGCCGGACGCGCCGGAATATCGCGCGACACCTACCCCGACATGACGCCCTTCTGGGAAGACGCGGCGCTCGCCTATCGCGCGGCGATCGCTGCGTTCGCAGAAGCCGGGTGCACTTACCTGCAGCTCGATGACGTCGCTTTCGCCTATCTATGCGATCCGAAGATCTGCGACAACTGCCGAAAGAACGGTGACGACCCCGATGCGCTGCCGCTTCTCTACGCAGACACCATCAATCGCGCGCTCGAGGGCCGGCCCAACGGCATGACGATCACGATGCACACCTGCCGCGGTAACTTCAGGAGCGCCTGGGTCGCCGAGGGCGGCTACGAGCCGGTGGCCGAGGCGATGTTTTCCACCGGCGTCGACGCCTTCTTCATGGAATTCGACAGCGCGCGCGCCGGCGGCTTCGAGCCCCTGCGCTTCGTGCCACGCGGGAAACGGGTTGTCCTCGGCCTCGTTACTACCAAATCAGGATCCCTGGAAACGAGGGAGGATCTGAAGCGTCGAATCGAAGAAGCGACCAAGTACATCCCGCTCGAGGACCTGTGCCTGTCGCCGCAGTGCGGCTTCTCGAGTACCCACCACGGCAACCTGCTCACCGAGGACGAGCAGTGGAGAAAGCTCGAGCTCGTCGTCGAGGTGGCCGCGGACGTATGGCGCTAGAGCGTTTCACAGGCCGGCGCGAGGACGATCGGCTCCTCACCGGCCAGGGGCGCTATACCGCGGACTGGAGCCTTCCCGGCCAGCTTTACGGCTACTTCCTTCGATCCGACCGTGCTCATGCCTTGATCAGGAGCCTCAACACCGTCGAGGCCGGATCGAGCAAGGCGGTAAAAGCGATCTTCACCGGCGAGGACACGAAGCATTACAAGACCCCGCCGCCGCAGGTGAAGTACCCGATCAGGGTGCCGCACCGCGACATCCTGGCGCGCGAGCGCGTGCGCTACGTCGGCCAGGAGATCGCGCTCGTCGTGGCGAGCTCGCCGGCGGAGGCGCAGGACGCGGCCGAGAAGATCGAGATCGAATTCGAGGATCTGCCGGCGGTGGTGGACGCTGCACAAGCGCTCGCGGCGGGCGCGCCGCTGCTGCACGACGACGTCCCCGGCAATCTCGCCGCCACGTTCGAGTATGGCGACGAGAAGCGCGCCGCCGAGGCGTTGGCCGCTGCCGCGCACGTGACGCGCGTCAAGCTCGAGTCGACGCGCGTGTCGGGGACGCCGATGGAGCCGAAGGCGTGCGTTGCGGCCTACGATGCCGCGAGCGACAGCTACGACGTCTTTGCCAGCTCGCAGGGCCTGTCGATGATGCTGCCGAACTTCGTTGCCATCACCGGCGTGCCGGCCGAGCGCATCCGGCTCCACGCGCGCGACGTGGGCGGCGGCTTCGGTATCCGCTCGCAGGCTTATCCGGAATACATCGCGCTGATGCACGCGGCGAAGGCGCTCGGCCGGCCGGTGAAGTGGGTCGGGTCGCGCTTCGAGACGATCGTGAGCGATCACCACGGCCGAGCGATCGATCTTTCGGGCGAGCTCGGCCTCGACCGCGACGGCCGCTTCGTGGCGCTGCGCGTGCACTGGATCTGCAACATGGGCGCGCATCTTTCGCAGGCGGGTCCGATCATCAACGCGGTGAATCCCTCGACGCACGCGATCAACGCCTACCGCATCCCAGCGCTCTTCGGGCGGCACCAGCTCGTGCTCACCAATACCACCTCCGTGACCGCGTACCGCGGCGCCGGCCGGCCGGGCGTGTCCTACCTCGTCGAGCGCCT
>JBJMWH010000579.1:0-4528 GCA_045810245.1 Burkholderiales bacterium
CACGACGACCTTACGGCCGAAAACTTCCTGGACGTCGACCGCGGCGCCGTCGGCCAGCAGATCCACGGCGGCGACGACGATGACGGAGTTTTCCGCGGAGGACTCGCGCAGCTGCGGCGTGTTCGGCACCGGCTTATCGCCTTCCTTCAGCCCCTCGGGGAACGCGGTCTTGAACTTGCCGGTAAGCCTGAGCGCGAGCGGCATCGACTTGCCCGAGGGCTTGAAGGCCTTGGTCGCCTCGTCGCCGGACTTGGTCGCGTTCGCGTTGTCCACCAGCATGGAATTGGGCGAGCTCTTCACCAGCTCGGTGACGCGGATTGCCTCCTGCGGCTTCACGTCGAAGGCGCCGCCGAACGCGTAGAGCAGCGTCTCGATCTGTCCGGTGACGATGTCGTCGCGGCTAAATGCGGTGCGGTTGAGCGAGAGCACCGTGGGCGTGTAGCGCTGCCCGCCGCCGGAGCCGAACACGACGTCGCTCACCACCTTGCCCGGATCCATGGCCAGGCCCCAGGCCTTGAAGAGCGTCGGGAGCGTGGAGCTCGAGGGCTCGGGCGGAACCCCCGGCATGGTCGGATTCTGGTCGAAGTACGCGTAGGGATCGACGAAGGCGATGAGCTTGCCGCCGCGCAGCACGAACTGGTCGAGGGCGTATTCGGTCTGCGGCTGCGCGTCGCGTGGATGGATGAGAAGAAGTACGTTGATGTCCTTGTCGATCTCCTTCGCGCCGATCGGCACCTCTTTCACGTCGAAGTCGCGCTTGAGCTCGTTGGCGAGGACCCAGGGCTCCGAGCTCTGCCGCGTGAACGGATTGAACTTCTCGCCCAGCACGGGCAGGCCGGCCATCAGGCCGATCTTCGGCCGCTCGGGATTGCCCACCCGCGCGATGGCGCGGATGAGGTCGTACTCGAGCAGGCGCTCGCGCTGCGGCGATACCGCCGGAATCGCCTGCTTGCGGTCGAGCTGGCTCACGGAGATGCCGAGATAGAACTGCTCGCCGGTGTAGAGCTGCTGCGGCTCGATGCCGTCGAGCTGCGCCGCGTCCTCTTCTTCCGAGTCGGGCTTCGGGTTGTAGCGCTCGACCACGAGGTTCGAGCCCGCCGCCTGCTTGAACTCGCGCACCGTATCCTCGACGCGCTGCGCGAAGCCGCGCAGCTGCACCGGCACGTTCTCGCTCTGGGAGACGTAGAGCTTCACCTTCACCGGCGACTGCAGCCCGCGCAGGATCTTGCGCGTGCCGGGAGAAAGCGTGTAGAGGTTGCCTTCGGTCAGGTCGACCCGCGCCGGCACCCGCGAGACGAGGAAGTTGACAGCCACGAGCACCAGCACCAGCGCCGCGAGGCCCACCACGGAGTAGATGAGTTGATCGTATTTCTTGAGCTTCATGTCAGCCCGCCTGCCTTTACCCTGCTCTATGTCCGCGGATGATCACGCCGGTGGCGAAAAGCGCGAAGCCGATGACCGACACGAAGAACACCAGGTCGCGCAGGTCGATCACGCCGCGCTGGAAGCCGTCGAAGTGCGTGACCACCGAGAAGGCGGCCACCGTATCGACCACCGCGGGGTTCGCCCAACGCGCGAGGAGGTCGGTCACGGGGTTGAAGCCGGCGAGGATCAGGAACAGGCACAGCACCACGGACAGGATGAAGGCGACCACCTGGTTTCGCGTCATGGCCGAGGTCATGCAGCTGATGGCGAGGTAGGCGCCGGCGAGAAACAAGCTGCCGAGATAGCCTGCGACGATCATGCCGTTGTCCGGGTCGCCGAGGACGTTCACCGTGATGATGGCCGGGAAGGTGAGCGCGAGCGCCACGCCGATGAAAATCCACGACGCGAGAAATTTGGCGACGATCGCCTGCCATGGCGCCACCGGCATCGTGAGCAGGAGCTCCAACGTCCCGGAGCGGCGCTCCTCGGCCCAAAGGCGCATGCCGACCGCGGGCACCAGCACGAGGTAGACCCACGGATGCCAGCCGAAGAACGCCGCGAGGCTCGCCTCGCCGCGCTCGAAGAAATTGCCGGCGGTGAAGGTGAAGAAGCCGGTGAGCAGCAGGAAGATCACCAGGAAGACGTAGGCGACCGGCGAGCTGAAATAGCTCGCCAGTTCCCGTTTCACGATCGTGTAGACGACCCTCATGTCAGGACGGCTTCTTCTGTTTGATCGTGTCGGGCAGCGTGATGCGGCGGAACACCTCGTCCAGCTCGCCGCGCTCGCTGTACATGCCTTCGACCTTCCAGCCATGGAGGTTCACCATCTCCACCACGTCTTGCGCGAGCTTCGCCGCCCTCGACTTGTCCGCCGGATAGATGCGGAAGGAGCCGTTGAGCTTCTCCACCCGCCCGAGCTCGGACAGGCGCTCGGCGCTCGCGCCGCGCGCCTGCAGCGTCACGGCGCCGGCGAGCTCCGACATGGCGCGCAATTCTTCGGGGGTGCCGTTGGCGACGATCTTGCCGCGGTCGATGATGATCGCCCGTGTGCAGGCGGCGTCGACCTCCTCCAGGATGTGGGTCGAGAACACGATCGCCTTGTTGTTGCGGCCGAGCTCGCGGATGAGGTTGCGCACCTCGTGCTTCTGGTTCGGGTCGAGCCCGTCGGTGGGCTCGTCCATGATCAGCACGTCGGGGTCGTGGATCAGCGCCTGCGCGAGGCAGGTGCGGTGCTTGTAGCCCTTCGACAGGGTATCGATCGACTGGTGGAGCACCGAGTCCAGGAAGCAGCGCTCGATTACGCCATGCAGCGCCTTCCTGCGCGTGCTTCCGGAAAGGCCCCGCAGTTCGGCCGCGAAATTGAGGAAGCTCTCGACCGTCATGTCCGGGTAGGCTGCGGCGTTCTCCGGCAGATAGCCGATGAGGCGCTTCGCCTGCAACGGGGATTCGGCGACGTCGAAGCCGCCGACGGCGACGCTTCCCTCGGTCGGCGGCATGAAGCCGGTGATCATCCGCATGGTGGTCGACTTGCCGGCGCCGTTCGGGCCGAGGAAGCCGAGCACCTCGCCGCGCTCGACGGTGAACGAAATGCCGTCGACCGCCCGCTTCGCCCCGAAGGACTTCACGAGGTTGTCGATCCTGATCATCAAACTTGGGTCGTTTCTAACAGTTCAAGGGGGCGGATTATCGCCCAAAAACGCCGCCGCGCCGGCCGCCGAGGCTTCAAGGCGAGCGATTTTGCGTTACAGTTTTTCCTTCTTACCATCCCCCTACGGCCCTCAGGAGAAACGAATGACCGCCACCAGGTACGTGCGAGACGCTGCGCTCGCATCGCTCATCATTGCCGCAAGCGCGTGCTCGATGGCGCAGACCCAGACGCAATCGGGCACGAGCTTCGAGCCCACCGTCGGCCAGGCCGGCAAGGACGTGGTGTGGGTGCCGACGCCGCAGGCGCTCGTCGACAAGATGCTCGACATGGCGAAAGTGACGCCGAACGACTACGTGATCGATCTGGGCTCCGGAGACGGCCGCACCGTGATCACCGCGGCGAAGCGTGGCGCGCGCGCGCTCGGCATCGAGTACAACCCCGAGATGGTGGAGCTTTCCAAGCGCAACGCAGCGAAGGAAGGCGTGACCGGAAAGGCGAACTTCCAGCAGGCCGACCTCTTCAAGAGCGACTTCTCGCAGGCGAGCGTCATCACCATGTTTCTCCTTCCTGACATCAACATCAAGCTTCGGCCGAAGATCCTCGGCCTCAAGCCCGGCACCCGGGTGGTCTCGAACAGCTTCACGATGGGCGACTGGACCGCCGATGAAACCTCCACCGTCGGCGAGGGCTGCAACTCCTGGTGCACCGCGTATCTGTGGATCGTGCCGGCCAAGGTAGACGGGGCCTGGAAGCTTCCCCAGGGCGATTTGACGCTCAAGCAGGAGTTCCAGAAGGTCTCGGGCACGCTCAACTCGGGCGGCAAGACCGTGCCGCTGCAGGATGGGAAGCTCCGCGGCAACGAGATCTCTTTCCGCGCCGGCGGCGTCGACTTTAAGGGCACGGTCAACGGCAAGCGCATCGAGGGCACGTCGGCGAGCGGCGGTTGGAGCGCCACTCGAGGAGGTTAGCCATGAGCTCGGCCAAGAGCACGCGCGCATTGATCGGTTCGGTGGTTGCACTCCTCTGTTCGTTTGCGCCGGTGGCGCCTCCTGCCTTCGCGCAGACCTATCCGGCCAAGCCGGTGCGCATCGTCGTGCCGTTTGCGCCCGGCGGCGGCTCCGATTTCATCGCACGGTTCATGGCGCAGCGTCTCACCGACGCCCTGGGCAAGCAGGTGATCGTGGAGAACAAGCCCGGCGCAGGCGGGGTCCTGGGCATCGAGTCCGGGATCAAGTCCGCGCCCGACGGCTATACGCTTACGCTGATCGCCTCGAGCTACACGGTCAATCCGAGCATCTACAAGCTCAATTTCGACCCCGTCGCCGATATCACCCCGATCATCCAGATGTCGCAGGGCCCGTTGCTCGTTGTCGCGCGGCCCTCGCTGCCGGCCAAGACCACCCAGGAGCTCATCGCGCTGGCGAAATCCAAGCCCGGCCAGATCAATTTCGCCTC
>JBJMWH010000580.1:0-3251 GCA_045810245.1 Burkholderiales bacterium
AGCTAACCAGCAGGTGCCAAACGACCTTCAAGTTCATCACGTGCCCCGCGGCTGCGGAGACTAGTTTGTTGTCCCGAATAAACGGGCCCAACAAGCGCTTCGAGACGGACCGGCCAAATCGCTGCGTGCTTCGTCCGCCCGCCACAATCTCGACCCGACGTTGAACCTGGTGCAGAAACAAAATTCCGTGTCGAAAAGGTTGAACTACAGCTCAGGGTGCAGAACCCTCTGGGAAACTGCCGCCCCGAAACTTCCTTTGTCGGCGTGGCGAATCCTAAAGACTGTCTAAAACTCCATGCTTCCGCTGACGTAGCGGTTCTGAGCTCGCCTTACGCGACTTCGCGGCTATTTCCTGATCGCCGGATCGGTACGCCGGAACTGGTCGTAGAACGACCGCACCCACACGACGTACTGCTGGGTTTCAGGGTAGGGAGGGATGCGGCGGCCGTACTTGAGAACCGCGCCCTCGCCGGCGTTGTAGGCGGCGAGCGCGAGGCTCAGGTTGCCGTCGAACATCGCCATCAGGTCGCGCAAGTAGCGCACGCCGCCGTCGATGTTCTGGGCCGGATCGAAGCGGTTTTCCACCCCGTAGCGCGTGGCGGTGTCGGGCATGAGCTGCATCAGCCCGGCGGCGCCCTTCGGTGACACGGCCCTCGGGTCGAAGTTGGACTCGACGCGGATCACGGCGCGCACCAGGAGAGGATCCATGCCATGGCGCCGCGCGATGGCGTCGATCGGGTGCTCGGGGCGGGCAACCGCGAATGCCGCTGTAGCCGGAGGAAATGGCGGCTGGTCCGTGATCAGGAGCGAGCCGTCGGGCTGGACCAGGGTGAAGATCTCGGCGCCCGAGGGGGCGGTCGGCGCGAACGCGGCGAGCGCGACCGATCCGAGCGCAACGAAGCGCTTGCACGCGCTGGCGGCCGTCTTCGAAACGCGCAACCCCTTCCTCCCGAGCCGATTTCTCCGGCGGCTGCATCATGCCACAGGGAATGAAGACAGCACCATCACTGGCGGCCGAAGTGCGCGGGGCTCGACCAGCGAGCGATTCGAATGCGATCGGCGGCCGCGATCGAAAAAAGCGAGTCCGTACATGCGTTTGAATTTGAGCTCGGCGAAACTCGGTCATGATCGGACCGACGACGAACCTGATGCCTTTGGACTAACGCTACGACGGGTATGGAACGCCGCGCTTCTCACCGAGGTCTCCTGCGCGTCTTTCGCAGTAGACTTGCAGCTCTTCGCAAATCCTCATCCGTCTCCCTTGAATGACCTCGGTTCCGCTGCAGGTGCAGTTCGATCCCGCGTCGGCGCGCTTCGGCGCGGCGCGCTCGCAGAAGCGCCTCGAAGACGACCGGCTGCTCGCCGGCACAGGGCTCTTTAGCGACGACCGCGAGTTCCCCGACCAGGCGTGGCTGGTCCTCGGCAGGTCGCCGCATGCCCACGCGAAAATCGTAAAGGTCGATCTGTCGGAAGCAAGGAAGGGAAAAGGCGTGATCGCGGCCTGGTCGATGGCCGAGCTGCGCTCCGACGGCGTAGGTCACATCCCGTTTCCGCCCGCCTTCAAGCGCGCCGACGGTTCGCCGATGGCGGCACCGCCGCGCACCGTACTCGCGGAAGCGAAGGTCTATTACGTCGGTCAGCCCGTTATAGCCGTTGTGGCGGAGAGCCGCAATCAGGCGCAGGACGCGGCGGACCTCGCGCTCGTGGAATACGAGGCGCTGCCGTCGGTCGTTGACGCGCGCAGCGCGGTCGCGCAAGGCGCGCCGATCGTATGGGAAGCGGCCGGCGGCAACATCGCGGCAGAGGCCTCCTATGGTGAGCCGGAGCAGGTCGAAAAAGCATTCGCCAGCGCTGCGCACGTGACCGAGCTCGAGCTGCATAACCAGCGCGTCATCGCCATGGCGATGGAGCCGCGTGCCTGCATCGGCGTCTTCGACGGGGCGCGCACCACGCTCTATACGCAGAACCAGACGCCGACCGGGGCGCGCGAGCTGCTCGGCGTTGTGTTCAGGCGCAAGCCCGAGGAGTTCCGCGTCGTCAACGGCGATATCGGCGGCGGCTTCGGCATGAAGACCGGGCTCACGCCGGAGGACGCGCTGGTGTGCTACGCCGCGCGCAAGCTCGGCCGCCCCGTGCGCTGGCGCGGCGAGAGGAGCGAGGAGTTCCTCGCCGCGCACATGGGGCGCGATCAGCACGCGAGCGCGAGGCTCGCGCTCGATCGAGAAGGCCGCATCCTCGCGCTTCGCACTATCGCGCTTGCGAACATCGGCGCGGTGCCGGTCGGATCCTCGGCCATCATCCCGCTGCAGCTCACGCCGAAAGTGCAGACCACGGTGTATCGCGTGCCCGCCGTGCATTACCGTGTGCAGGCGGTGCTCACGCACACCATGGCGACCGGCGCGTACCGCGGGGCCGGGCGTCCGGAGGCCAACTTCCTCATGGAGCGGTTGATGGAAAAGGCCGCGCGCGAGATGAAGCTCGACCCGGTCGAGCTGCGCCGGCGAAATTTCATCGGCCCGACCGAGTTTCCGCACCGCACGCATCTCGGGGACGTGTACGACAGCGGCGATTTTGGCCGGATGCTCGAGCAGGCGCTCGACGCGGCGGACTGGCAAGGCTTTTCAACCAGAAAAGAGGATTCGAAAAAGCGCGGGAAGCTGCGCGGCCGGGGCGTATCGGTCTATCTGGAGTGGACCGGCGCGATTCCCACCGAGACGGTCGACATCGAAGTGGCCGCGGACGGAACCCTCACCGTGTTCTCCGGCACGCAGGCGATGGGGCAGGGGCTCGAAACCTGCTATTCGCAACTCGTGAATGAGCTGCTTGGAGTCGATGTCGAAAAAATCAACATCGTCCAGGGCGACACCGACCGCGCCAACGGCGTGGGCAGCGTCGGCTCGCGCTCGGCGTTCGTCGGCGGCTCGGCGCTCGTCGCCGCCGGACGCAAGATGATCGCGCGCGCCAGAGAGCTCGCTGCGGAGGCTCTGGAGGCGGCAGTGTCCGACATCGAGCTGCGCGAGGGCCGTCTGTGGATCGCAGGCACCGATCGCTCGATCGGCCTGGCCGAGCTCGCCGCAGGGCAAAAGGCGCGCGCCATCCGAGTGTCGGCGACCGAAACGCCGTCGACGCCGTCGTGGCCGAACGGCGCTCAAGTCGTCGAGGTCGAGGTCGACCCCGAGACCGGCGAGACGGTCCTCGCCCGCATCGCGAGCTGCGACGATATCGGCCGCATCATCAACCGGCCGATCGTC
>JBJMWH010000581.1:0-2732 GCA_045810245.1 Burkholderiales bacterium
CCCTTTGGGCTTCAGCAACAGCTATGCGCTCGGTTCTCGCCAGCACCTCAAAACCATTTCGGAGCTGGCAAGGCATCCGGAACTGCGCGTGGGCCTGTCGCACGAATTCCTGGGCAGGCGCGACGGCTGGCCCGGCCTCAGGCAGGCGTACGGCCTGCCGCAGAGCCCCCGCGGCCTCGATCACGGGCTCGCCTACGACGCCCTCGCCGCGGGCGAAATCGATGTGATCGACCTGTATTCGACCGATGCGAAGATCGAGCGCTATCGCATCGCGGTGCTCGAGGACGACCGGCGCTATTTTCCCTCGTACGATGCCGTTCTCCTGTACCGCGCCGACGTACCGGGGCGGTTTCCCGACGCGTTTGCGGCCTGGAAGAAGCTCGAAGGAAAGATCGACAACGCGACGATGGTGCGCCTCAACGCGCGCGCGGAACTCGACAAGGTTCGCTTCGCCGAGGTGGCGGCTGGGTTTCTTGGAAGCGAGACTGGCAGCGGACGAAGCTCGCTGTGGTCGGCGCTGTTCGCGCCGGACTTCGGGCGCCTGCTGGCGCAGCACCTCGCGCTGGTATTCGCCTCGCTCGGCGCCGCGATCCTGGTCGGGGTGCCGCTCGGCATGATCGCCGCGAGGCAGCGCCTGCTGGAGCAGCCCGTGCTCCTTACGACCGGCCTTATTCAGACCGTTCCTTCGCTGGCGCTGCTCGCGTTCCTGATCCCGCTCACCGGAACCATCGGCGTGTGGCCCGCGCTTATCGCCCTGTTCCTGTACGCGCTGCTTCCGATCACGCGCAATGCTCACGCCGGGCTGGTCCAGGTACCGAGGGGATTGCTCCAATCCGGCACCGCGCTCGGCCTGACGCCTCCGCAGATCCTCAGATACGTGAAGCTGCCGCTCGCGCTGCCCACGATCATGGCCGGTATCAAGACCTCGGCGGTGATCAATGTGGGCACGGCGACCATCGCCGCCTTCATCGGCGCCGGCGGCTTCGGCGAGCGCATCTCGCAGGGGCTGGCGCTGAACGATCACACGGTGCTGCTCGCTGGCGCGCTGCCCGCCGCCGCGCTCGCGCTTGCGATCCACGGCCTGTTCGAGGCGATCGAGCGCTCGCTGTGGCGGTCGCCAAGGTAGAATCCGGCCCACCTTTTTCCCGGAGAAGGTCCCTTCATGCTGATCGGAGTTCCGCGCGAGACCGCGGCGGGCGAGAAGCGCGTCGCCACTGTTCCCGAGGTCGTCGAGAAGCTGGTCAAGCTGGGATTCACGGTCGCGGTCGAATCGGGCGCCGGCGACGCGGCGAACTTTCCGGACGAGGCGTACCGCACCGCCGGAGCCGACATCACCGACGCGGCGCGCGTCTGGGAAGGCGCCGACATCGTCTTCAAGGTGCGCGCTCCCAGCACGGCCGAAGTCGCGCGTTTGCGCGAAGGGACGACTTTGGTGAGCTTCATCTGGCCGGCGCAGAACCCGGAGCTGATGCAGGCGCTCGCGGCGAAGAAGGCCACGGTGCTCGCAATGGACAGCGTGCCGCGCATCTCGCGCGCGCAAAAGCTCGACGCGCTCTCGTCGATGGCGAACATCGCCGGCTATCGGGCGGTCATCGAGGCCGCGCACGCCTTCGGGCGTTTCTTCACCGGGCAGATCACCGCCGCGGGCAAGGTGCCGCCGGCCAAGGTATTCATCATCGGCGCCGGCGTCGCGGGCCTCGCGGCGATCGGCGCGGCTTCCGGGCTTGGCGCCATCGTGCTCGCCAACGACACGCGGCCCGAAGTCGCCGACCAGATCAAGTCGCTGGGCGGCGAGTTCGTCGGCGTGGACTACGTGGAGGAGGGCTCGGGCGTCGGCGGCTATGCCAAGGTGATGAGCGAGGGCTTCCAGAAGGCGCAGCGCGAGGTGTTCGCGGCGCAGGCGAAGGCCGTCGACGTGATCATCACCACCGCGCTCATCCCGGGCAAGCCGGCGCCCAAGCTGATCAGCGCGGAGATGGTGCGTTCGATGCGTCCGGGCAGCGTGATCGTGGATCTCGCCGCGGAGCAGGGCGGCAACTGCGAGCTCACCGAGCCCGGTCAGCTCGTGGTGAAGCACGGCGTCACCCTCATCGGCTATACCGATCTTCCCAGCCGCCTCGCCAAGCAGTCGAGCACGCTGTACGCCACCAACCTTCTGCGCCTGAGCGAGGAGTTGTGCAAGGCGAAGGACGGCAAGCTCGACGTCAATATGGACGACGAGGTGATCCGCGGCACGACGGTGATCAAGGACGGCACGATCACGTGGCCGCCCCCGCCGCCGAAGCCCTCGGCCGCGCCGCCCGCCAAGCCGGGTGCGGCGAAAGCCGCGCCCGCCCCCGCGAAGGCCCATGGCGGCGCCGGCGCGCCCGCTTCGCCCAAAGCCACGGTCGTTGTCTTTCTTGTGGCCGCGGCGCTGTTCGGGTTCATCGGCGCGTATGCGCCCCCGGCCTTCCTCACGCACTTCACCGTGTTCGTGCTCGCCTGCTTCGTGGGCTACATGGTGGTCTGGAACGTGACGCCCGCGCTGCATACGCCGCTCATGAGCGTCACCAACGCCATCAGCAGCATCATCATCATCGGCGCGCTGGTTCAGATAGCGCCGATGGGCGATGCCGCTCGCCCCGGGATCATCCGCTGGCTCGCGGTGGCCGGCATCGCGCTTACGGCCATCAACATGTTCGGCGGCTTCGCCGTGACGCAGCGAATGCTCTCGATGTTCCGCAAATAGGGCC
>JBJMWH010000582.1:0-5515 GCA_045810245.1 Burkholderiales bacterium
GATCTGTTCGTGCAGCAGGTCGCGGTATGCCGTCGCCACCGGCTTGGTCACGGCATCGTCGAGCACCTCGTTGAAGCGGAACACGGCGCGGTTGAGCGGCTCCAGCGGATCGCGCGGGTCGCGGTCCTCGGTCGTGGCACAGCCGCCAGCCAGCGCCAGCAACAGCGACAGCAGGTGCAAAAGCGGCCACGGCGCGCGCGGCAACTTCACTTCTTCTCGTCCTTGCCTTCGGCGGCCTTGCTGAAAAGAAACTGGCTGATCAGGTTCTCCAGCACCACCGCCGACTGCGTCAGGCGCACGCGGTCACCGTTCTTGAGCATGACGCCATCGCCGCCAGCCTCCAGGCCGATGTACTGCTCGCCGAGGATGCCGGAGGTGAGAACCTTCGCGGTACTGTCGCGCGGAAATTGATAGTGCTGGTCGAGATTCATGGACACCAGCGCCTCGTAGGTCTCGTTGTCGAAGCGGATGTCGGCGACCCGGCCGACGACCACGCCCGCGCTCTTGATCGGCGCCCTGACCTTCAGGCTGCCGATGTTCACGAAGCGCGCCTGCACGTTATAGGTTTCGCCCGCGGAGAAGGAGGCGAGATTGCCGACCTTGAGCGCGAGAAACAGCAGCGCCCCGATTGCGATGACGACGAAGATACCCACCCACAGGTCGATGGTGGCGCGGTTCATGCGGGCTTGCCTCCGGTGAACATGAGTGCGGTCAGCACGAAATCAAGCGCGAGGATCGCGAGCGATGAAGTCACCACGGTGCGCGTGGTGGCGCGCGACACGCCCTCGGCGGTGGGCACCGCGTCGTAGCCCTCGAACACGGCGATCCACGTGACCGCTATGCCGAACACCACGCTCTTGATGACGCCGTTCAGGATGTCGTTGCGCAGGTCGACCGCGGCCTGCATCTGCGACCAGAACGCGCCCGCGTCGACGCCGATCAGCTGCACCCCGACGAGATAGCCGCCGAAGATGCCGAGCGCCGAGAACAGGGCAGCGAGCATCGGCATCGAGATCACCCCGCCCCAGAAGCGCGGCGCCACCACGCGCGCGATGGGATCGACGGCCATCATCTCCATCGCCGAGATCTGCTCGGTGGCCTTCATCAGGCCGATCTCGGCGGTGATGGCGGAGCCGGCGCGGCTCGCGAACAGCAGGCCGGCCACGACCGGACCGAGCTCGCGCACCAGCGACAGCGCCACCAGCACGCCCAGGGACTCCGAGGCACCGAAGCGCTGCAGCGTGTCGTAGCCCTGCAGGGCGAGCACCATGCCGACGAACAGGCCCGACACCATGATGATGATCAGCGACAGCACCCCGGCGAAGTAGATCTCGGCGACAGTGAGGCGAAAGCGCCGCAGCGCCGTGCCGGAATGGAGCACGGTGTAGAACAGGAACCGGCTGGCGAAGCCCAGCCGCCAGACGTGCGAGGTGACGGCATTGCCGAGGCGCTCGAGGCGTCCCCTGGCATGCTCGCGGATCTGTGCCAGCGACATTTCAGTCCCCGGCCAGCTCGAGCTCGACGGCATAGTCGGGCGCCGGATAGTGGAACGGTACCGGTCCGTCGAGCTCGCCGTTCACGAACTGGCGCACGAATGGCTCGCGGCTCGCCCGGATCTCGTCCGGGCTGCCCTCGGCGATCACGCGCCCGGCCGCCATGAAGTACACGTAATCCACCACGCCGAGCGCCTCCTGCACGTCGTGCGTGACGATGATCGAGGTGGCGCCGAGCGAGTCGTTGAGCTCACGGA
The DNA here is from genome assembly GCA_045810245.1 of Burkholderiales bacterium. Lineage (GTDB taxonomy): Bacteria > Pseudomonadota > Gammaproteobacteria > Burkholderiales > SG8-39 > SCGC-AG-212-J23. The sequence goes on from JBJMWH010000582.1 coordinate 1,751, forward strand.
TCAGCCGCACGATGACGCCGAAGGAGATCGGGTCAAGGCCGGTGAAGGGCTCGTCGTACAGGATGAGCTGCGGGTCGAGGGCGATCGAGCGCGCGAGCGCCACCCGCCGCGCCATGCCGCCCGAGAGCTCGGCGGGCATCAGCTGGCCCGCCCCGCGCAGGCCCACCGCCTCGAGCTTCAGCATGACCAGATCGTGGATCAGGTCCTCCGACAGCATGGTGTGCTCGCGCAGGGGGAAGGCGACGTTCTCGTACACCGACATGTCCGTGAACAGCGCGCCGAACTGGAACAGCATGCCCATCCTGCGGCGCATGCGGTAGAGCGCGTCGCGGTCGAGCTCGGAAGTGGTCTCGCCGAGCACGCGCGCAGTGCCGCTGCCAGGGAGGTATTGCGCGGCGATGATCCGCAGCAGGGTGGTCTTGCCGCAGCCCGACTGCCCCATGATACCGACGACGCTGCCGCGGGCGATCGACAGGCTTACGTCGCGCAGCACCGGACGCGCGGCGTCGTAGCCGAACGCGACGTTCTGGATTTGCACCATGGGACCTTGCTGCACCGGGCGTAATATTACCGCGCCATGGCTGAAGCTCTTGTGAACCCGGCGGTGCGCGTCAACGCGCTGCGCAAGCGCTACGGCAGGCTCACCGCCCTGGAAACCGTCGACCTCTCGGTCGCCTCGGGGGAAGCGTTCGGACTGGTCGGCGCGAATGGCGCCGGCAAGACCACGCTCATCAAGTGCCTGCTCGACCTGTGCGCCTACGAATTCGGAACCATCCGCATCTTCGGCCTGCCGGGCGGCGAGCCGCAATCGCGCCGTCGCCTCGCCTACGTCCCGGAGCGCTTCATGCCCGCGCACTACCTGCGCTGCCGCGAGTTCATCGAGTTCCTGGCGCGCAGCTTCGGCGAGCGCTACGACGCCGCGCGCGCGCACGCGCTGCTGTCCGAGCTCGAGCTCGAAGCCGCGGTGCTCGAGCGCCCGGTGCGCAGCCTGTCGAAGGGCATGACGCAGAAGCTCGGCCTCGCCGCAGCGTTCCTTCTCGCGCGCGATCTCTACGTGCTCGACGAGCCCATGAGCGGCCTTGACCCTGCCGCGCGCGTCGCGGTGAAATCGGTACTGCGAAGGCTCGCCGCGGAGGGGCGCACGCTTTTCTTCACCTCGCACGTCCTCGCGGACGTGGAAGAGCTGTGCTCCTCGATTGCGGTGCTGGAGCAGGGCCGGGTGCGCTGGCAGGGCAGCCCCGGGGAACTGTGCGCGCAGTATCGCGAAACGCGCCTGGAACAGGCCTTCATGAGGTGTGTACGTGAAAAATGAGCTGGCCGATGAGACGCCCGGCAAGGCGCAGGCGGCGAAGCCGCAGCTCCTCATCGTCGATGACGACCCGCTCATCACCGACACGCTCGCCTTTGCCCTGGGCGCGGACTATGAAGTGCTCGCCGTGGATTCGCGCACCCGGGCGGTCGAGCTGGTGCGCCAGCTTGCGCCCGTACCCGGGCTCGCGCTCATCGACCTCGGCCTGCCGCCGACGCCGCACTCGCCGGAAGAGGGCTTCCGCCTGATCGCCGATCTCCTCGCCCATTCGCCGGGGATGAAGATCTTCGTGCTGTCGGGACAGAACGAGGCGGCAAACGCGCGCCACGCTCGAGCGCTCGGCGCCTGGGAGTTCATCGCCAAGCCGGCCAACCCGGTTACCCTGAAGCGTGCCCTCGACCGCGCCCTGGGACAGGCGACCCCCGATGTGGCGGAGCTCATCGGCTCGAGCGCGCCGATGGAAAAGCTGCGCAGCCAGATCGCTCAGTTCGCCGCCTCGCCCTTCCCGGTGCTCATCGAAGGAGAGTCGGGCAGCGGCAAGGAGCTCGTCGCCCACAACCTGCACCGCCTATCGAGCCGCAGCGCGCGGCCGTATCTCGCGCTCAACTGCGCCGCGCTCGCGCCCACGCTCATCGAGGCGACGCTCTTCGGCTACGCCAAGGGTGCCTTCACCGGCGCCACGGCGCCGAAGGCCGGCTATTTCGAGGACGCCCAGGACGGCACGCTGTTCCTCGACGAGATCGGCGAGCTGCCGCTCGAAATGCAGGCCAAGCTCCTGCGCGTGATCGAGAACGGCGAATTCCAGCGTCTGGGCGAGACGCAGCGCCGGGTATCGCGCGCCCGAATCATCGCCGCCACCAATCGCGACCTGCGCCAGGCTCTGAGGCAGGGGAGCTTCCGCGCCGACCTGTACCACCGCCTTTCGGTGCTGTCGCTGCAGGTCGCGCCGCTGCGCGAGCTCGACCGCGACCGGCTCGCGCTGCTCGAACATTTTCGCCGGCTCTACGCGCGCCAATCCGGCGCCGAGCCCTTTAGCCTGGACGACGACGCCCAGGCGCGCTGGCTGCACTACGCGTTTCCGGGCAACGTACGCGAGCTGCGCAACATCGTGATCCGGCTCATCACGAAGTACCCCGGCCAGCGGGTGTCCGCGGTCGAGCTCGAGCCCGAGCTCGACTTCGAAGCGGTGGCGCCGGCCGCGGCCGCGGGGACGCTCGCGGAGCAGGCTCAGCGCCAGCTCGAGCGCGCAGCCGGCTTCAACCTCGATGAGACGCTGATGGCGTGGGAGCGCGCGTACATCGACGCGGCACTTAGCATCACGCGCGGCAACATGAGCCAGGCCGCGAAGCTCCTCGGCGTGAACCGCACCACGCTCTACAGCCGCATCGACGTTGCACGCGCGCCTCGCGGCTCGGAAGAAGAAAAGCAATAGTGGCCCTCTACCTGGAACATTTCGGCCTCAAGGAAGCGCCGTTCCGCATCACCCCGCACACCGACTTCTTCTTCCCCGGCGCCGATCGCGGCGCCACCCTCGAGGCGCTGATCTACGCGGTGCTCCACGACGAAGGCATCGTCAAGGTTTCGGGCGAGGTTGGCAGCGGCAAGACCATGCTGTGCCGGGTGCTGATCGAGCGCCTTCCCTCGCATGTCGACACCCTTTATCTCGCCACGCCCTCGCTCGCGCGCGACGAGATCCTGGAGGCGATCGGCGATGAGCTCGGGCTGGCGCTGTCCGGAAAGCGCACCGCAGTCGCGTTGCGCGAGCTGCAGGAGCACCTCATCGGCCGCTATGGCCAGGGCCGCCGCGTCGTCATTCTCATCGATGAAGCGCACGCGATGCCCGAGGAGACGCTCGAGGAAGTGCGCCTGCTGTCCAACCTGGAATCCAACCGGCACAAGCTGCTGCAGATCGTGCTGTTCGGACAGCCCGAGCTCGACGCCACGCTCGCCCAGCCGAGCCTGCGCCAGCTGCGCGACCGCGTCACCCATGCGTTTCGCATGCGGCCTCTCTCCAAGGCCGAAGCTGGGCGCTACCTGTCATTTCGCATGCGCGCGGCGGGGTACCGGGGCCCGGACGTCTTCGCGCCGGGGGGCCGTCGGGCGGATCGCAGGCGCCTCGGGCGGGCTCACGCGGCGCATCAACATCCTCGCCGACAAGGCCTTGCTCTCCGCTTTCACCGAGAACGGCCACGCCGTCACCCCGAGCCACGTGCGCGCCGCGGTGCAGGATTCGGAATTCGCCGCAGTGCAGCCGCGCCGCCGGGCGCGCACGTTCGCCGTAGCGGGCAGCGCACTGGTCGCCGGCCTCGCGCTCGGCCTCGCGGCGCAGTGGATGTGGATGGCGAAGCCGCCGCCGGCGGTGGGTGCGCTCGACGCCGTCCCCGTCTCTGCGCCCCAGGCCGCCGCCGCGCTTGCGCCCGCACCTGCCCCCGCACAAAGCGCGCCGAGCGCCCCGT
>JBJMWH010000583.1:0-8859 GCA_045810245.1 Burkholderiales bacterium
TGATGGTTTCCGATTCGCCGCCGTGGTTGCCCGGCACCCAGCGCGAGTACACGTCCGCGGTATCGATGGCGTTGAGCCCGGAGTCGACGAAGCGGTCGAGCAGGCGAAAGGCGCTGGGCTGGTCGACGGTCCAGCCGAAGACGTTGCCGCCGAAGACGAGCGGCGCGATGCGAAGGCCGGAGCGGCCGAGGGGTCGGAGGTTCATCCGGCCATTATCGGAGAAGCGGGCGTCGACGCGTCACAGCGCGGCGCTAGAGAAGGTATCGCAGTCCTGCGGCCGGCCCGAGTCCAGTCCTCGCTTGAACCAGCGCACACGCTGCTCGGACGAGCCGTGGGTGAAGGCCTCGGGCACGACGCGGCCCTGCGCCTGCTTCTGCAGGCGGTCGTCGCCGATGGCGGTCGCTGCCTTGAGCGCCTCGGCGATGTCGCCCGGATCGAGCTGATTCATCATGCCGGCGTTGTGTCCCCACACGCCGGCATAGCAGTCGGCCTGGAGCTCCATGCGCACCGAGGTGCGGTTCTGCTCGGCCTGCGCGCGTGAGCGCGCCGCCTCCATCTTCTGGAACGCACCGGTCTGCTTCTGCACGTGGTGGCCGACCTCGTGCGCGATCACGTAGGCCTGAGCGAAGTCGCCCGGAGCACCGAAGCGCCTCTGCAAGTCGCGGAAGAACGCGAGGTCGAGGTAGAGCTTCTCGTCGCCCGGGCAGTAGAACGGTCCCATCGCGGACTGGCCCATGCCGCACGCCGAGCGCACCTGACCGTCGTACAGCACGAGGGTCGGCGGCCGGTAGCGCGAGCCCGAGGTCGCGAACACCTTGCTCCACACTTCCTCGGTGCTGCCGAGCACCTTCGAGGCGAACTGTCCCTGCTCGTCGCTCGGCGCGCCGCGCGGGACTTCGCGCGTTTCCTGTCCGCGTCCGGGCGCGACTTGCTGGGTGACGTCCGATACGACCGCGGGATCGACGCCGAGAAAGTAGGCCACCAGCGCAATGACGATCCCGCCGATGCCCAGCCCGCCGCCGACCATGCCGCCCATGCCGCGCCGGTCCTCGACGTTGCCGCTTGCGCGTTGGTCGCCTAGTTGCATGTGCAAACCGGGGAGCAGGTTTCGTACCAGGGATTCCTGCCATGAAGAATTGGAGCTATAGACGCCGGTCGGATTACCCGACTAAAGTCGTGCCGACATGAGCATCCTCCGAGTGATCTACGAGGACGAGCCCGACTTTCCGCCCACCGTCCACCATCCGGACGCCGTGCGCTATCGGGTCGGCGACTACTGGGTTGATGCCGTGGGCGGCAACCCCGACCGCGACGAAGTCGACAAGACCCTCGGTGCGCTCGGGGCGCTCCTCTACAAGCGCCGCAGCGACGAGCGCGCGAGAATGGCGCTCGAAATCATCGAGAAGGTCAGAAAGTCGTAGAGGACGTCAGCAGGAACTGCACCGACCTGATCTCGTTGCGGGCGTTCACCGGAAACGCGATATCGGCGTGCAGGACTGTGCCGGTGGCCGTGCGCGGATTCGTAAAGCGTAGTCCGACTCCCGCATCGGTGAGCACGCGCTGCCCGGCGCTTTGCTCGCCGGCGCCGTTCCACGCCCGACCCGCGTCGGCGAACACCGCGGCGCCGACGCGGACCGCTCGGTAGGGGTACCAATCGGTATAGACGCGTTCCTCGACGGTCAGCAAAGCCCGGCGCTCGCCGCTCTGGAAGCTCAGGGGATAACCGCGCAAGCCGGTGTCGCCGCCAAGCTGAAGCGGCGCGGTGCGGTCGGGATGGCGGTAGACGTCGGCATTCAACGCTGCCATGAACACCGCGTCGCGCCGCTGCGGGATGAAATAGCGGGCCGAGGCGCTGAAGAGCTGGTTCTGGCGCCGGCCCTCCTCCAGGCGTCCGGACAGGCTCGCGGAAGCGAATAGGCTGTGCGACCGGAACAGGTGCATGCCGTGGCTTGCGCTTAGCGATACGATCCAGCCGTCCACTGTGCCGCCGAGCGTCGTGAAGCTGCGCCCGAGTTGCACGGCCGCTTTCGTGCCGAGAGCGAAGTATTCGGTCCGGCCGATCTGTTCGCGATTCACGACCTTCTCGTAGCTTTCATTCAACACCTCGTAGCCGACGAACGGCCCCGAAAGCACGAGATCCTGTGGCAGGGGATCGGGCGGCGTCTGCCCCGGCTCGGCAGCGTAGTTCGAGCTCTGGTAGTCGTAGCCTGCGGTATAGCGGCGCATGGCGCCGCTCGGTGCGGGAGACGAGACCCCGCCCGTCGCCCGAAAGCTGCTCTGTAGCGCGCGATACGCGGCGACGCGCTCGCCGCGCTCGAAGATGGAGTTCAGGGCATCGCTGTGCGAGGCCGAGAAGCCAGCGGCCCAGGGCGTGTCCGTGGCATAGAACGGACGGCCGAATGCGAGCGACCACTGGGAGCCGTCGTCGAGGCGGCTCAGCGATGCGTCGAGGCTGGTCCAGGGAAAGATCACGTGCTTGTCGGAATAGCTGACCTGCGTGCCGGCGTGCTCGACGTTTTTCGAGTAATTCACTCCGACCGAGACGCCCCACCCCGCCAGGTTCTTTTCGTTTGCATAGACACGCGAAGAGTTCGCCCCGCCAGAGCGTGCGATGCTCACCCCCGGGTCGAGCGTCCAGGAGTCGCGCGTGATGACGTCGATGTCGACCACGCCGTCGCGGTACGCGACCGGGTGGATTTCCACGTCGTGAAAGTAGCGGTTGCCGCGCAGCAGGCGTTCCGTTTCCGCGATGGCGCGCGCGGAGACGCGGTCGCCCGCCTTGAAGAGGAGCTGCCGCGCCACGGTTTGCGGCCGCGTGCGCGCGTGCAGGCGATTCGCAAGCCGGTAAGGCCAGCTGTTCTCCCTGGGATCCGACAGATCGTAGATGTCTCGCGGATCGACGCGGATCGTGCCGATGACCGCGCCGAGCCTCTCCAGCTCCTCGAACGAGGGGAGCGGCAGGGCTTCGTCGGTTTCGCCGTGACCTTGACCGGTGAAGAGAAGCAGCACGGCCGCTGCAATCCATGCGGCGCATAGGGCAGCCGACAACCCGCGCTTTTTCTCCACCGTCCTAGTGTGCGGATACGAGGTGTCAGCAACTTGACCCGCGTCAACCGCTTGCGCCGCTAGCGCGCCTTAGATTTTCTTCACGAACGCGCTAGATCTGCGCGAGGACGGGACGCAGGGTGTGTCGCGCGCGGCGCAGGAGCTCTTCCGTGGTGCGCCAGTCGATACACGGGTCGGTGACCGAAACGCCGTAGCGCAGCTTCGAGCGGTCCTCCGGGATCGGCTGGGATCCGGCCTCGAGATTGGACTCAAGCATGAAGCCGACGATCGAGCGGTTGCCCTCGACGATCTGGTGAACGCAATCGTTGAAGACGAGGGGCTGGAGCGAATAGTCCTTCATCGAGTTGGCGTGCGAGCAGTCGATCACGATGTTCGCGGCGAGCTTCGCCTTGGCGAGCGCCTGCTCCGCCAGTCGGACGCTCACCGTATCGTAATTCGGCCTGCCGCCTCCGCCGCGCAGCACGAGATGGCCGAAGGCATTGCCGCGCGAGCGGATGATGCTTGTCCTGCCGGCCTGGTTGACGCCGAGAAAACCGTGCGGCCGGGCGGCCGAGCGGATGGCGTTCACCGCGACCTCCAGCCCGCCGTCGGTGCCGTTCTTGAAGCCGACCGGCGCCGACAGGCCGCTCGCCATCTCGCGGTGGGTTTGCGACTCGGTGGTGCGCGCGCCGATCGCGTACCAGGTAATGAGCTCGGCGAGGTACTGCGGGCAGATGGGGTCGAGCGCTTCGGAGCCCGTCGGCAATCCAAGCTCGGCGAGCTGCATGAGGAGCTCGCGAGCCCGCAGTAGCCCTTCGTCGATGCGGAAGGAGTCGTCCATCGCCGGATCGTTGATGAAGCCCTTCCAGCCCACCGAGGTGCGCGGCTTCTCGAAATAGACCCGCATCACGAGCACCAGGGTATCGGCAGTTTCGTCGGCGAGGCCGCGTAGCCGCGCCGCGTAGTCGAGCGCCGCGGCGGGATCGTGCACCGAGCACGGCCCCACCACGACGAAAAGCCGGCGATCCTTGCGCTCGAGGATGGCGCGCACCGCATTGCGCCCGGCGAGGACGGTTTGCGCGGCGCGTTCGCTCAGCGGCAACCGCTCCTGCACGTCGTGCGGCGAGGGAATCTCCGCCATGGCCTCGACGTTCAGGTTGTCGACCAGCGCTTCGAGAGGGGTACGGCGACTATCCATGGCGCGGTATTGTGCCTGCTTGCCGGCGCCAAAAAGAAAGCGCGAGCTTGTGGCCGCGCTTTCGAGGGGTCCACCCGTCAAACGGGATAGGGGGAGGTGGACAACCTCATGCTGCCACAGGCGCCAAGCCGGGGTTTGACGTGAATCAAGAAAGCCGCGTCTAAAGCGCCTCAGCGCGAATCCGGAGCGGGGATCCAGGTGCTCCGGCGCGCCCGCGCGGCGGGCAGATTCTCGAGCGCCGTGGCCGTCAGCGCGTTCGCCGCAGCGATGTCGACCATCGCGAGAAAGATCGGCATTGGCGGAGCGGACTCGCCCGAGGTCCATTTCGCGATTTCGGAAGGCGTGCAGGCGAGAAAGCGCGCCAGGACCTCTTCCCCGCCCGCGATCTCGATCGCCCTGGCGAGGGTGCGACGGTAGACGTTGGGTTCGTTGCGCCCCACGGTGTGCGGATTGTCGCATGTGGCACCGCCATTCTGCGTTCTAGACCGAGCCGGGCGGCAAGGCGAAACGGTCTCGCGCGACTGTCGGCGACGCGCGACGCAGCGCCGGAACGAATCCCTTCCGAAATACAACCATTCCGATAAAAAATACATTTGTTGCGCAGCGACAAATGCGGTGGGATAACGGCTTAGAAGAATCGAGAACCACGCGTGATCAAAAAAATCGCCTCAGCCCTCGCGCGCGTATGGCGCGTCTGGCGCGGAAACAATGCCCCGGGCCGGTTCATCAAGCGTTCCTACGCCAACGCGGCCGGCACGCGCACCTACAAGCTGTACCTTCCGGCCGGCTTCAGCGGGCAGGCGTTGCCGCTTGTCGTGATGCTCCACGGCTGCAAGCAGACGCCGGACGACTTCGCCGTCGGCACGCGCATGAACGAGCTCGCCGACGAGCTGCAGTTTCTCGTCGTTTATCCGGCGCAGCCCTGGACCGCCAACTACTCGCGCTGCTGGAACTGGTTTCGGCCGCGCGACCAGCGCCGCGACGACGGCGAGCCTTCGCTCATCGCCGGCATCACGAAGCAGGTGATCGTGCGCCACAACGTGGATGCGCGCCGCGTGTACATCGCCGGGCTCTCGGCCGGCGGCGCCATGGCAGCGATCATGGCGGCGACCTACCCCGATCTCTATGCCGCCGCAGGGATTCATTCCGGCCTGCCCTACGCATCGGCGCGCGATGCGGTTTCCGCGATCGCCGCGATGCGCGGCCAGCGCTCGGACGTCTCTTCGCTCCTGCCGGCCGTGCCGACGATCGTGTTCCACGGCGACAAGGACACCACGGTGCGTCACCACGGCGGCGATTACGCCATCGCGGGGGCGCAGCACAAGTCGGAATCGGGCGAGGCGGGCGGGCGCGCGTACACGCGCACCGTGTACCGGACCGCGAAAGCCGCCGTGGAGCACTGGCTGGTGCACGGCGGCGGGCACGCTTGGTCCGGCGGCAACGCTGCCGCTTCGTATGCGGACGCGCGCGGCCCCGACGCAACCCGCGAGATGCTGCGCTTTTTTCTCCACGGCCCGGTGCGTTCAGGTCTTTGAAAGCTCGCGGTGGTAAGTTGTTCCGGATGGACATGAGCGTGCGCGTGCAGACGCTGCGGCGTGCGGCCGACATCCTCGGCGGGCCGGTGCAGCTCCGGAAGTACCTGAACGTCTCCACGATCTGCCTGGCGGCGTGGATGACCGGCGTAGACAATATGCCGACTCAGGTATTTCTGAAGGCGGTCGATCTCGTCATGGAAGACGTGACGCCGAAAAAGCCGCTCTAAGTCCGCCACCTCCACGGCACGGGCCTTGCTCCCTCCGTAGAAATCCACTTCGGAGGTTCGCCATGCCAGACACCCAGTCGAGGACCAGCAAGGGCGCGCGAGGTTCGCGCAGCGGGGCGGACGCGCGTCGCGAGCCCGAAAAGCAGAAGGAAAACCAGAAGCGGCTGCGCGTCGGCGCGGACCACAAGACACCCGAAATGAAGAAGGGCCACCGCGGCACGTTCCCGTGAGGCAGCGCCGATGCGCAACCGCAAGGTCACCGGCATCTTCGCGCGCCACGGCGACGCCGAGAAGCTGAAGGACGAGCTTCTCGAGGCGGGCGTCGCGCTTCACCGCATCGTGGTCAGCGACAAGACGGTGGCGGTGGTGGCGCGCTCGCCGGTCGATCGCGAGCACATCGCGCGTCTCATGGTGGAATACGGCGCGCGGGAGACCCTGGAATCGCGAACTTAACCCGCCTTAGCCCGCCTTAGCCCCAGTGCGGTCCCTTCAGGCGCTTCTTGACCCAGTCGGGCGCCACCACCGAAAAGATCGCGGCCGCGACGAGGATCGCCAGCCCGGCGATCTGGAGGACGAGGATTACGACCTCCGACATATGGTTATTCCCCAATGCATATCCGACTACCGGCTCACGCATGATGGTACCCCCGCTCACGGCTGGCTATCGGTGAAATCGTGATTTCGAGTTCTAGATACTCTCGGCCGGCTCGATCGAGCGCATGAGAAGCTCCGTTCCGCGAAGCACGGCCAGCGCCACCGGCGCGCCGATCAGGTCCGCCGTGAGCAGGCGGTGCAGGTCGTCGATTCCGTTCACCGGCTGTCCGTTGAGCGCAACGATCACGTCGCCCGGCTGCAGCGCCGCGCGCGCCGCCGGTGCGCCGGGCTCGACCGATTCCACGCGCACGCCGGTCGCGTTGGGCAGCTCGAAATGGCGCGCAAAGCGCCGCGCGATCGGCTGGCTCGCTCCGGCGAGTCCCAGATAGCTGCGCCGGACCCGGCCGTCGCGCAAGAGCTGCAGCGCCACCCATTTCACCGTGTCGATGGCGGTGGCGAAGCAGATGCCCTGCGCCATCGGGATGATCGCGGTGTTGAGGCCGATCACCTCGCCGCGCGAGTTCACGAGCGGCCCGCCCGAATTTCCGGGATTGAGCGCGGCATCGGTTTGCAGCACGTCATCGATCAGCCGGCCGCTCGTGGAGCGCAGGCTTCGGCCGAGCGCGCTCACCACGCCGGCCGTCACGGTGTGCTGGAAGCCGTACGGATTGCCGATGGCGATGGCGAGCTGGCCGACGCGCACGCCGCGGGATACGCCGAGCTCCACCGCCGGAAGCGCGGCCGCGCCGATACGCAGTACCGCCACGTCGGTGTGCGGATCGTCGCCGATCAGGTCGGCGTCGCGCGAGAGGCCGTCGGCAAAAGTGGCCCGGATGGCGCGTGCACCGGCGACCACGTGGCTGTTGGTGAGACGCAGGCCGTCCGGCGTGAAAGCAAAGCCGCTTCCCGAGCCGGCCCTGCCCTTCGCCTGCTCCACCTGGATGTGTGCGACCGCGGGTCCGACACGCTCCGCGGCCGCGGTCACGGCGCGGGAATAGGCGTCGAGCAATTCGTCGTCCGCCGGCCGCGGCGGGTTCGAGCCCGGCGCGGGCTCGCTCTGGTCGAGAAGGAACTTCGGGGCGATGTCCACGCCCGCTAGGTTGGGATGCCGCCGCGCCTTCTCAAGGGTCTTTGAAGCCGATGCTCCAGTGCGTCCCGTCGCAGAACGGCTTGTTCTTCGATCCGCCGCAGCGGCATAACGTGTAGTGCTCACGCGATGCGCCGTCACCGAAGCCGACCGCGGAGAGCTCGATGCCGCCCGTGACGGCGTAAGGCCCGTCGTTCGCGACCGCCACCATGGCCGGGCGCGGCGGCGGGGGCGCCTCGACGCCGTCCCTCGCGTAGCTCAGCGCGCCGGAAGGGCACTTCTCGATGGTGGCGATGATCTCATCCACGCGGGCCGCGTCCGCGTCGATCCACGGCTCCGCGTCCATGCGAAACACCTTCTACAGGCCATCGGTGCAGAAGCCGGCGTGCGCGCAGATCGAGCGATTGTCGAAGATCGTGATCTCCTTGCCGGCATAAGCGACCCTACGGTCGCGGCCGGCGTCCGCAGCGTTGCCGTCGGAAAAGCCGATCCTCGCGTGGGTGCCGTCGCAGAAAGGCTTGTTCGCCGACCCGCCGCAGCGGCACAGCGCGACCTCGCCTGCGCGCCGCGGAGCGCGCGACTGGAGAACCGAGCCGTCGTCGAGCAAATAGGGGCCGTTTTTCAGGCAAGTGATCTTCATGACAGGAGCTTCAGCACTTCGTCCGCAGCGGCGACGTCGCCGAACTGCTGGATGTGGGTTTCGAGAGTCGCGCGATGTTCATCGTCGGAGAGCGCGGCGCAGCAGTCGGACACCAGCACAACCTTGAAGTCGAGCATCATCGCGTCGCGCGCGGTCGATTCGCAGCACACGTTGGTCTTGGTGCCGGCGATGAGCAGCGTGTCGACGCCCAGTGCGCGCACCACGCGCTCGAGCGTCGAAGAGCCCGGCACGAGCGCGCTGTACCGGTTCTTCACCACCACGATGTCCTCTGTGGCGGTCTCAAGCTCCGGCCAGACCTGTTGACGGCCCGGCTCGAGGCTTTCGAGGGTGCGGGCGCGGACCTCGGCCGCGACCACGTGCTCAAAAAAAAGCGGCCAGTCGCTGCGCTCGCCGCGCCCGCTGTTGGCGTGCAGCACCCAGATGACCGGGCAGCCAAGGCGACGCAGGCCGGCGCTCAGGCGGTTGATGTTCGGCACGATGCCGCGCGCGCCCGGCACCTCGGCGGGGCCGCC
>JBJMWH010000584.1:0-8926 GCA_045810245.1 Burkholderiales bacterium
CTTCGGATTCCACGTTGATGCAGCCGATGCGCTTTTCGAGCGCGAGCTGGATCTCGGCTTCGGTCTTGCCCACGCCGGAGAACAGCGTCTTCGCCGGATCGCCGCGCGCCGCGAGGACCCGCGCCAGCTCACCGCCCGAAACGATGTCGAAGCCCGCTCCGAGCCGGGCGAGCAGCGCAAGCACCGCGAGGTTGGAGTTCGCCTTGACCGAATAGCAGATGAGCGATGCCCGGCCGCGCAACGCGCGCGCGAATTCTCCATAGGCCGACTCGATCGACGCGCGCGAATACACGTAGCAGGGGGTGCCGAAGCGGCGCGCGATGTCGTCGAGTGGCACCTCCTCGGCGTGCAGAACGCCCTCGCGGTACGCGTAGCTCACGGCCTACTTCTTCTCTTCGATTTCGGCGTCGGGATAGGGAACCGGCTTCGGCGGCGGCGGCTTCGCCGGCTTCACGCCGGGTGGCGGCTTGTCCCGCAGGTACAGCACCCCCTTCTGTCCGCATGCGGTCGCGGCCAGCGCCAAGGCGACGCACGCAGCGGTCCAGCGCACGCTCAATGCACCTGCCGGGGAAGGAAGCGCATAAAATCCGCATGTTAACCCATGGATGAGCGGCAATTCGAAGCCTTGGCGGGCGAGGCGCTGCGCTCCATCGAGCGGGCGCTGGAGCAAAGCGGCGTCGACGCGGACGTCGAGCTCAAGGAGGGCGGCGTGCTCGAGCTCGAGTTCGCCAACGGCTCCAAGATCATCGTGAACCGGCACGCTGCGGCGCGCGAGATCTGGGTGGCCGCGCGCGCGGGCGGGTTTCACTTCCGCTGGGACGGCGCCGCGTGGAAGGACACGCGCAATGGCGCGGAGCTCTTCGCGGCGCTGTCGAAACTCGTGTCCGCCCAGAGCGGGACCGGCGTAATTCTCGCCGCTTAGGGAGGGTTGTCCGAGGGCCCTGGCGGCGCCACCAGGGGAACGATCGGCTGGAGCACCTCGGGCGGCGGGACCGCCTCTTGATAGAAGTATTCCGGCGCGAGGCGCCCTTCGCCGAGCACCCCCATCACCGGGACGCTCACCACGCCGACCGGGACGGCGCGCGGCGCCTCCGGGATGTCCTTCAGCGCCTTGTCCATGTAGCCGATCCAGATCGGAAGCGCGACCGCGGCGCCGGTCTGGTTGCGGCCCAGGCTCTTCGGCTGGTCGAAGCCCATCCAGGCGATGCCCACGAGGTTCGGCTGGTAGCCGGCGAACCATGCATCGACGAATTCGTTCGTCGTCCCGGTCTTGCCGGCGAGGTCATTGCGGCCGAGGCGCGTAGCGCGCGCCCCGGTGCCATAGCGCGTCACGTCCTGCATCATGTGATCCATGATGAAGGCGTTGCGCGGATCGACCACCCGCAGGCTTTCATCGCCGGCGCGCTTGGGGTTCGCGAGCGCGAGCGGCGAACCGCGGTCGTCGACGATCTTGAGGATGAAATAGGGCTGCACGAGGTAGCCGCCGTTCGCGAACACGGCGTAAGCACGCGCCATCTGCCACGCGGTCACCGAGCCCGCGCCGAGCGCCATCGTGAGATAGGGAGGATGCTTCTCGGGCTCGAAGCCGAAGCGGGTCACGTACTCCTGCGCGTACTTCGGCCCGATCGCCTCGAGGATCCGGATCGACACCATGTTCTTCGACTTGGCGAGGGCGGTGCGCAGGCGCATCGGGCCTTCGTACTTGCCGTCGAAGTTCTTCGGCTCCCAGCGCTGGCTGCCGGTCTGCTCGGCTTCGAGCACCACCGGCTCGTCGGGGATGACGGTCGCCGGGGTGAAGCCCTTCTCGAGCGACGCCGAGTAGATGAAGGGCTTGAACGACGATCCCGGCTGGCGCCAGGCCTGGGTGACGTGGTTGAACTTGTTGCGGTTGAAGTCGAAGCCGCCCACCAGCGCCCGGACCGCCCCGTCCTGCGGGTCGAGCGAGATGAAGGCCGACTCGACTTCGGGTAGCTGCACGATCTGCCACGGCTTGTTCGGTGCCTCGCGCTGCACGCGGATGATCGAGCCGCGCCGGATGCGCTTTTGCGGCGCCGCCTTCGAATCGAGCGCGCGCGCGGCAAAGCGCAGCGACTCCCCGCCGATGGAGACTTTGTCGCCGGTGCGCAAAGCGGCTTCGATCTGCTTGGAGTCGACCGCGGTGACGATGGCCGCGAGAAGGTCGTCGTTGTCGGGATGCTCGTTCAGAGCTTCTTCGTAGTCGTCCTCGTCGGGCTTCGCCGGCAGCTCGGCAAACCCCTCCGGACCCCGGTAGCCGTTGCGCCGGTCGTAGTCGAGCACGCCCTTGCGCAGCGAGGCGTAAGCGGCCTCCTGGTCGGCCTTCCGGATGGTCGTGTAGACCCGGAAACCGCGGCTGTAGACCTCGTCCGGATAGTGCTCGGCGATCGCCTGACGCACCATTTCAGCGGCGAACTCCGCGTGCACGGAGTACTCGTTCACTTCCCGTTTCGGCCTGATGGGCGCCTGCGTTGCCTCTTCATATTGCGCGGCCGTGATGTATCCCAGCTCGGCCATCCGGCGCAGCACGTAGTGCTGGCGCTGCTTCGCCCGCTGCGGGTTGGCGATCGGGTTGTAGAGCGAGGGCGCCTTCGGCAACCCGGCGAGCATGGCGGTCTCGGCGAGCTCCAGCTTGTCGAGCGCCTTGCCGAAGTAGATTTGCGAAGCAGCGCCGAACCCGTAGGCGCGCTGGCCGAGGTAGATCTGGTTGACGTAGAGCTCGAGGATCTGCTCCTTGGACAGGCTGTGCTCGATCTTGAACGCGAGCAGCGCCTCGTACAGCTTGCGGGTGAGGGTCTTTTCGGACGAGAGAAAGAAGTTCCGCGCCACTTGCATCGTGATCGTGCTCGCGCCCTGACGGCGGCCGCCGGAGATCAGGTTCATGTAGGCGGCTCGAAGCACGCCGATGTAGTCGATTCCGGCGTGCTCGTAGAAGCGCTCGTCCTCGGCCGCGATGATCGCGTTCTTGAGCGCGTCGGGGACTTCGCCGATGGCCACTACGGCGCGCCGCTCCTCGCCGAATTCGCCGATCTGAACGCCTTCCGCGGTGTAGATGCGCAGCGGAATCTTGGGCTGGTACTCGGTTAGCGCCTGCAGCGAAGGCAGGTTGGGGTAGGCGAGCGCAATGGTGAGCGCCAATAGCAGCACGCAAGTCACCAAAAAGCCGCCTCCCAACACCAGCGGGAAAGCAAGAAATCTAAGCCACTTCAAGGGTTAATCGTTACCCGCATGTTGTGTCGCACGATGCCGCACTTCACCATGATACCCCCTTCGCCTTGTGGAAAATTGACTAGACACTTGCTGGGCTTGTTGCTATCGTTTAACGCAAATTCTACTTATCGCTTCTAAGCATCGGTAAGAAAAAAGAAAAACCCGAAAATAAACCAAAAGAGACGGGAAACCAAGGGAATCTGCCCCGAATGGAATTCGACCTTTTCAAGCCCAAGGCGCCGCCGCTCTTTGGCCTCGACATCAGCTCCTCCTCGGTGAAGATGCTCGAGATCGTCGAGGCCGGCAAATCCGCTTACCGCGTCGAGCGCTATGCCATCGAGCCGCTGCCGCGCGATGCCGTTGTCGACGGCAATATCAATAACCTCGAAGCCGTGACCGAAGCGGTGAGACGCGCGCACAAGCGCCTGGCGACTCGCACCAAGCACGTCGCCATGGCCGTGCCGACGGGCGCGGTGATCTCGAAGAAGATCGTGCTCGGTGCGGGCCTGCGCGAGGACGAGCTCGAGATGCAGGTCGAAAGCGAGGCGAACCAGTACATCCCGTTCGCGCTCGACGAGGTGAACCTCGATTTCCACTCGCTCGGTCCGGCGCCGAACAGCCCGGAGGAGCAGGAAGTTCTGATCGCGGCGACGCGCAAAGAGAAGGTCGAGGACCGCGTGGCGGTGGCCGAGTCCGCGGGTCTCAAAGCGCTGGTGATGGACGTGGAGTCCTTCGCGCAGCAAGCCGCCCTCGGCCTGGTGGTGCAGAGCCTGCCGAGCGGCGGCAAGGACCAGAACGTCGCGGTGGTGGACATCGGCGCCAACGTCATGAACGTGACGGTGCTGCGCAACGACCAGTCGATCTACACGCGGGAGCAGGCTTTCGGCGGCAACCAGCTTACGCAGGACATCGCGACCCGCTATGGCATGAGCCCGGACGAGGCCGAGAACGCCAAGCGCTCGGGCGGCCTGCCGGACGACTTCGAGGCCGAGGTGCTGCGACCCTTCATGGAGAACCTGTCGATGGAGGTGCAGCGCGCGCTGCAATTCTTCTTCACCTCGACCCAGTACCACAGCATCGACCATATCCTGCTCGCGGGCGGCTCGGCGGTGATTCCCGGCCTGGATGCCGTGGTCAACGCTCGCACCCAGGTCGCCACCAGCGTCGCCAATCCGTTCGCCTCGATGCAGACGTCCCCGCGCGTGCAGCTGAAGCGCCTCATGATCGACGCGCCGTCGCTCATCGTCGCCTGCGGGCTCGCCATGCGGAGGTTCGATCCCCAATGATGGCCCGCATCAACCTCCTGCCGCACCGCTCCGAGCGGCGCAAGCGCGCCCGGCAGCATTTCTTCGTGGTCGCCGGCGGCACCGCGCTGCTCGGCGCGCTGATCGTGGTGGCGATGCACGGCTTCTACGCCGCGAAGATCGACACCCAGATCGAGCGCAACCGCTTCCTCAAGAGCGAGATCGCCAAGCTCGACAAGGAGATCGCCGAGATCAACAAGCTGAAGGACGAGATCGCGGCGCTGCTCGCCCGCAAGCAAGTGATCGAGACGCTTCAGACCGATCGCGCGCAGACCGTGCATCTGCTCGACGAGCTGGTACGCCAGATGCCCGAGGGCATCTATCTGAAGTCGATGGTGCAGCGGGGCTTGCGCATCAGCGTCGCGGGCTACGCGCAGTCGAACGCGCGCGTCTCCACCCTGATGCGCAACATCGAGTCCTCGCCCTGGCTCGCCAGCCCGGGGCTGGTCGAGGTCAAGGCCGCCAACGTGGACAAGCGCAGGGTTTCGGAATTCAACCTGTATTTCGACGTCAAGCGTCCGGAGGCGAAGGACGACAAGGCGCCCGCCAAGCCGGCGGCCAAGCCCGCGGCCACGAAAGGCTAGCCCATGGCGATCAACTTCACCGCGCTCGTCGACGAGTTCAAGAAGACCAACTGGCAGGACCCGGGCACCTGGCACTGGGCGCCCAAGATCCTGGCGCTGCTCGCCATCCTGATCTTCATTCCGGTGGGGGGCTACCTCGCCGATACGCAGGGCCAGATCGAGCAGCTCGAGGCCGGCCGCGCCGACGAGGTCAAGCTCAAGCAGGATTACCTGGGCAAGAAGCGCCAGGCCGTGAACCTCGACCTGCACCGCCAGCAGCTGCGCGAGATCGACACGCAGTTCGGCGCGCTTCTGCGCCAGCTGCCGAACAAGTCGCAGATGGACGCGCTGCTCGTCGACATCAACCAGGCCGGGCTCGGGCGCGGCCTGCAGTTCGAGCTGTTCAAGCCCGCGCCGCAGGAGACGCTGCGCGAGTTCTACGCCGAGCTGCCCATCCAGGTGAAGGTCGCCGGCAACTACCACGACATGGGGGCGTTCGCGAGCGACGTCGGCCAGCTCTCGCGCATCGTGACTTTGAACGACGTCAAGATCGACGCCGCCAAGGATGGCAACCTCACCATGGAAGTCGTCGCGCGCACCTTCCGCTATCTCGACGATCAGGAAGTGGCGCAGCAGCGCAAGGCTGCGGCGGCGGCGAAGAAGGCGCCCAGGTGAAAAAGAACCTCCTATTCGTGGCGGCGCTCGCGCTCGCCGCCTGCGCTGGCGATGAGCACAGCGACCTCAAGCAGGAGCTCGGCCAGCTCACCAAGGATTTCCGCGGCCGCGTCGACGCGTTGCCCCTGGTGAAGCCCTACGAGCCGGTCCCCTACACTGCCGAGGGGCAGATCGACCCGTTCCGGCCGCAGCGCATCGACGTCGCCCAGCGCAAGCTCAGCCCGAGCGCGAGCAACTCGCGCCTCGAGAAGGAGCGCGACCGGCCCAAGGAGCCCCTCGAAGCCTTCCCGCTCGAGTCGATCCAGATGATGGGCACCATTACGCAGGACAGGGAGACCTTCGCCCTGGTGAAGGCGGGACCCAATCTTTACCGGGTCCGCAAGGGCAACTACATGGGCCAGAACTTCGGCGTCGTCACCGGGATCGACGAGAGCCAGATCACCCTCAAGGAACTGATCCAGGACGGCGGCGGTGAATGGGTGGAGCGAAACAGCGCGCTGCAATTGGTGGAGACAAAAAGATGAACAAGGTGATCGCAATCGCTTGTGGCTTGGTTTTCGGGCTCGCCTGCGCCGCAATGGCGCGGGCGCAGGCGCCGGCCAACGCCATCGAAGGCTTCGAGGTCGTGCAGCAGGGCGCCAAGACCATAGTCCGCATCACCACCAAGGAGCCGCTGCGCAGCGCGCCGCCGAACTTCGCGGTGGCGAGCCCGGCGCGCATCGCATTCGATTTCGCCAACACCACCAACGGCCTCGGCCGCTCGAGCCAGGATATCTCCCAGGGCGAGCTGCGCAGCATGAACGTGGTGCAGGGCGCCGAGCGCACGCGCCTGGTGCTCAACTTGCGGCGCCCCGTGCCGCACGAAACCGCGCTCGACGGGCGCAGCGTGGTCATCACGCTGTCCGAGGCGCCCGTGGCGCAGACCGCGCCCGGCGGCCAGGTGTCGCGCTTTGCCGAGGGCCGCCCCAACGCCAAGCACCAGATCCGCGACGTCGACTTCCGCCGCGGCCGCGGCGGCGAAGGCCGCGTGGTCGTGGACCTCTCCGACACCACCACCGGGATCGACATCCGCACGCAAGGCCAGAACATCGTGGTCGACTTCCTCAAGACCGCGCTGCCCGAGAACCTGCGCCGCCGCCTCGACGTGGTCGACTTCGCCACGCCGGTCAACACCATCAACACGTTCCAGCAGGGCGAGAATGTGCGCATGATCGTGGAGCCGCGCGGCCAGTGGGAGCACAACGCATACCAGTCCGACACGCAGTTCGTGCTCGAAGTGAAACCCTTGAGCGCGGATCCCTCGCGGGCGACGCAGCGCGGCCGCTACACCGGCGAGAAGCTGTCGCTCAACTTCCAGAACGTCGAAGTGCGCGCGGTGCTCAACGTGATCGCCGACTTCACCGACCTCAACATCATCACCAGCGACACCGTCACCGGCAACATCACGCTGCGCCTGAAGGACGTTCCCTGGGATCAGGCGCTCGAGATCATCCTGCAGACCCGCGGCCTCGACAGCCGGCGCGCCGGCAACGTGATCTGGATCGCGCCGCGCGACGAGCTCGCCACGCGCGAGAAGCTCGCGCTCGAGGCGGCGCAGCAGATCAACGACCTGGAGCAGACGCGTACCGAGTCGTTCCAGATGAGCTACCAGAAGGCGGCCGACGTGCAGAAGCTCCTGTCGGACCCGGCGCAGCGCATCCTCTCCAAGCGCGGCAGCGCCGTGGTCGACGCGCGCACCAATACGCTGTTCGTCCAGGACGTGCCCAGCCGCCTCGACGAGGTGCGCCGGCTGATCGTGCAGATCGACGTCGCGGTGCGCCAGGTCATGATCGAGGCCCGTATCGTCGAGGCGAACGACGCGTTCGCCAAGAACCTCGGCGCGCGCCTCGGCATCCTCGAAACCGGATTCCAAAACCGGCGCCCGTTCGGCGGAGCGGGCAACGGGCTGAACGCCGGCATGAACCTCGGCGCCGAGATCCAGAACACCGGCCAGGCGATGGGCATCGTGCAGGGTGATCCCGTGATCATCGGGCCGGGCCTGAACACCAACTTCCCCGCCGCGGGCCTGAACTCGTTCAACGCGGGCCAGGTGACCTTCATGCTGTTCAACAGCGCCCTCTCGCGGTTCCTCAGCCTGGAGATCTCGGCGCTCGAATCCGACGGCCGGGGCAAGATCATCGCCAGCCCGCGCGTGCTCACCGCGAACCAGGCCGAGGCGGTCATCGAGCAGGGCACCGAAATCCCCTACCAGCAGGCCACCTCGTCGGGCGCCACCTCGGTCAGCTTCCGCAAGGCCAACCTCGCGCTGAAGGTGAAGCCGCAGATCACGCCGGACGGCAACGTCATCATGACCCTGGACGTGAACAAGGATCAGCCCGGCGCGACCACCCCCGCGGGCGTCCAGATCAACACCAAGCACGTCAAGACCGAGGTGCTGGTCGAGAACGGCGGCACGGTGGTGATCGGCGGCATCTTCGAGCTGACCGAGACCGAGAACGAGGCCCGGGTGCCTTTGCTGGGTGACATCCCGGTGGCCGGCAACCTGTTCAAGAACCGCAGCCGCAGCAGCAGCAAGCAGGAAATGCTGGTCTTCATCACCCCCAAGATGGTGAGCGACCGCCTCGCCGGCGGGATGCGCTGATGCGGGCGGTGCGCCGCCCCTGATCCCTTGATCCTTTCTCTCGTCGGCATGCCCGGCAGTGGTAAATCCACTGTCGGGCGTCAGCTTTCCAAGCGCCTCGCGCTGCCCTTTTTCGATTCCGACCACCGGATCGAGGAGCGCCTGGGCTGCAGCATCCGTGAGTACTTCGCGCGGGAAGGCGAGGCTGCCTTCCGCGACGTGGAGGAGCAGGTGCTGCGCGAACTCGCGCAGGGCCCCTCGGCCGTCGTCGCCACCGGCGGCGGCGCCGTGCTGCGCGCGGCCACGCGCGAGGCGCTGCGGGCCGGCGGCAAGGTCATCTACCTGCGCTCGTCGCCCGAGGAACTGTTCCGGCGCGTGCGCCACGATACCCAGCGGCCGCTGCTGCAGGTCGCCGATCCGCTGGCCCGGCTGCGCGCGCTGCACGCCGAGCGCGACCCGTTGTACCGCGAGGCGGCGCACTTCCACATCGAGACCGGACGGCCCTCGGTGCCGACGCTGGTGAACATGGTGCTGATGCA
>JBJMWH010000585.1:0-11274 GCA_045810245.1 Burkholderiales bacterium
ATCGCTCATCGGCGGATACACGTTGGAATCGCAGCCGGTCACGCGGTAACCGGCGGCTTTCGCAATGGCGGCGATTCCGCCCATGAAGGTGCCGCAGATCCCGAGGATATGGAGGTGTGCGCTCATTCGAGGCGGTCCGGAGACAGGTGCCGGATTCTATGCGAGGCCCTGGGCTATATTCTCGACGGAGGCTAGCCGCATGACCCGCAGGACAAATAAACAGACCAGCACCCGCGCGCGCATCGCTGCCGCGGCGGCGCGGCTCATGGCCGAGGACGGCATCGACGATTTCGCCCTGGCGAAGCGCAAGGCGGCGAAGCAGCTCGGCGTGCTGGAGTCGCAGGCGCTGCCCGGAAATGACGAGATCGAGGCTGAATTGCGGGCGTATCTGGCGCTTTACCAGGCCGAGGAACACCCTCAGCGGGTCATCGAGCTGCGCGAGATCGCGCTCGACGCCATGCGCGCGCTCGAACGCTTCAACCCCTACCTCACGGGCCCCGTACTAAAAGGCATCGCCGGCCCCTATGCGGAGATCGACTTGCAGCTCTTTCCCGACAGCGTCAAGGAAGTCGAGATCTTCCTGCTCGACCGCAACATCCCTTATGCCACGTACGAAGGCCGGCGCTTCGCCGGGGACCGCGCCCATGCGGTGAGCGTCCTCGTGCTTGAGTGGCAGAGCGCGCCGCTGCGGCTGTCGATCTTTGATCCGCGTGACGAGCGAATTGCCCTCAAGAGCTCGCAAGCGGGTCGTGTAATGGACCGCGCTGGCATCGCGGAAGTCGGTGCGCTCCTTCGGGATGGCACCGGGTCGCCGTAACCTCGTCCTCGGCGCCGTCGCAGTGGCAGCGGCTGCCGCAGGCGGCGTTGTCGGGATGCTGAAGCTGCGGCGGCCCTCCGGGATGGAAGCACTGCTCGCTGCGAGCTTTCCCGACCTCTCGGGCCGGCGGCGCAAGTTGTCCGAATGGCAAGGGCGGCCCCTCTTGTGCAACTTTTGGGCGACGTGGTGTGCACCTTGCCGCGAGGAGCTGCCTTTATTGGACGCCGCCTCCCGAGAAAATGCGTCTATCGGCCTGCAAATAGTAGGTATCGCCGTCGATAGTGTCGCCAACGTGTCGAAGTACCTAACGTCGGTGCAAATCGGCTATACCGTGCTTATTGCGGAAGGTTCGGTCGTCGGCCTGATGAGGGCGCTCGGGAACGCGAACGGGCTGCTGCCGTTCAGCGTCGCGGTGGACGGTGCCGGCCGCCTCCGGCAGCGCAGATTGGGCGCCTACTCCGCCGAGGAATTGCGCGCCGACTTGGTGGGCTTGTTGCGTTAAGATGCCGCGTTCTGCGCCGAAAACAACTTAAAACGCCCTATTAAAGCGCTGATGCCATGGACCTGCGCAAGCTGAAAAAGCTGATCGATCTTGTCCAGGAGTCCGGGATCGCCGAACTCGAGATCACCGAGGGCGAGGAGAAGGTCAAGATCGTTAAAGGCGGCCCAGTGAGCGTCTCGGCCGTCGCCCCAGTTCACGTCGCGCCGACCGAGGCGCGCGCACCCGTACCCGCAGCGGCAGCGCCCGCCCCGACGGCCGAGGCACCAGCCGGCCAGGAAGGCCATGTCGTCAAGGCCCCTATGGTCGGCACGTTCTACCGCACACCCTCCCCGGATGCCAAGGCCTTCGTCGAAGTCGGCCAGACCGTGAAGGAGGGCGACACCATCTGCATCATTGAAGCGATGAAGCTGATGAACGAGATCGAGGCCGACGCCGGCGGCGTGGTCAAGGCGATCCTCGTCGAGAACGGCCAGCCGGTGGAGTACGGCCAGGCGCTCTACATCCTGGGCTAGATGTTCGAAAAGATTCTCATCGCCAACCGGGGCGAGATCGCGCTTCGGATCCAGCGCGCCTGCCGCGAGATGGGCATCCGAACCGTGGTGGTCCATTCCGAGGCCGATACGGAGGCGAAGTACGTCAAGCTCGCCGACGAGTCCGTCTGCATCGGCCCTGCGCCCGCTGCGGCGAGCTATCTCAACATTCCGGCCATCATCAGCGCCGCCGAGGTCACCGACGCCGAGGCGATCCATCCGGGCTACGGCTTCCTGTCCGAGAACGCCGATTTCGCCGAGAAAGTGGAGCGCTCCGGCTTTGTTTTCATCGGGCCGCGGCCCGAGAACATCCGGCTCATGGGCGACAAGGTGAGCGCCAAGCAGGCGATGACCAAGGCCGCGGTACCGACCGTTCCCGGGTCGGAGGGCGCGCTGTCGGACGATCCCAAGGAGACCGTGCGCGTCGCGCGCAAGATCGGCTATCCGGTGATCATCAAGGCGGCCGGTGGCGGCGGCGGGCGCGGCATGCGCGTCGTGCACACGGAAGCGGCGCTACTGAACGCGGTGAACATGACGCGCACCGAGGCGCAAGCGGCTTTTGCAAACCCCACGGTATACCTGGAGCGCTACCTCGAGCAGCCGCGCCATATCGAAATCCAGGTCCTCGCCGACGCGCACAAGAATGCCGTCTACCTCGGCGAGCGCGACTGCTCGCTGCAGCGGCGCCACCAGAAAGTCATGGAGGAGGCGCCGGCGCCGGACTTGCCGGCCAAGCTGCGCGACAAGATCGGTGAACGCTGCGTGGAAGCATGCCGGCGGATCGGCTACCGCGGCGCAGGCACGTTCGAGTTCCTGTACGAGGGCGGCGAGTTCTTCTTCATCGAAATGAACACGCGCATCCAGGTCGAGCATCCGGTGACCGAGATGATCACGGGCATCGACCTGGTGCAGGAGCAGATCCACGTTGCCGCCGGCGAGAAGCTGCGCTTCCGGCAAAAGGACATCATTTTGCGCGGCCACGCGCTCGAATGCCGCATCAACGCCGAGGATCCGTATCGCTTCACACCCTCGCCGGGAAAGATCACTTCGTATCATCCGCCCGGCGGCCCGGGCATCCGGGTCGACTCGCACGTCTACCAGGGCTACACGGTCCCGCCGAACTACGATTCGATGGTCGGCAAGGTGATCGCCTACGGCGCGAGCCGCGAGCAGGCGATGAGCCGCATGCGCATCGCGCTCTCCGAGATGGTGGTGGAAGGGATCCAGACCAACATTCCCCTGCACCGCGATCTGCTCAACGATACGAGCTTCATGCGCGGCGGCGTGTCGATCCACTATCTCGAGCAGAAGCTCGCCCAGGAACAGAAGAAGAAAAAGTAATGTCCTGGCGCGCGCTCACGCTGCAAGTGGAGGCAGGCGCGGCCGAAGCCATGAGCGAGGCGCTGCTTGACGCCGGCGCGCATTCGGTGTCGATCGACCAGCCCGATGAGCCTCGCGCCACCCTGTGCGCGGTTCTCGACCTGCAGCGCGACCCGGAGGCCTGCCTGCGGATCGCGGCGAGGACCGCCGGGCTCGCCGCCACGCCGCCGTACACGGCGGTTGAATTCGCCGACCAGGACTGGGTACGCAGCACCCAGGCGCAATTCGCTCCAATCGAGATCGGCGAGCGCCTGTGGATCGGCCCGAGCTGGTGCGAGCCGCCGGCCGATCGCATCGCTGTGCGCCTGGACCCGGGCCTCGCATTCGGCACTGGAACGCATCCCACGACGCAGCTGGTGCTGCGTTTTCTCGAGAGCACGCTCAAAGGCGGCGAAGGGCTCCTCGATTACGGCTGCGGCTCGGGCATATTGGCGATTGCCGCGGCAAAGCTCGGGGCGGCGCGGGTCGACGGCGTCGACGTCGACCCGCAGGCGCTCGCGACCGCCCGCGACAATGCCCGCAGCAACGGCATCGAGCTGCAGCCGAGGCCGCCGGAAGGGCTGCGCGCCGGCGCGTACGAGATCGTGGTGTCCAACATCCTGGCTCAGCCGCTGATCCTGCTCGCGCCGGTCCTCGCCGCGCGCGTTGCGCCGGGCGGAACACTCGCCCTTGCCGGCATTCTGGAGTCGCAGGCGGCAGAGGTAGGTGCGGCGTACGCGCCGTGGCTCGACATGAGGCTTGCCTCGGTGCTGGACGGCTGGGCGCTCCTCTCAGGGCGGCGGCGATGAATCTCGTCACGCGCTGTCCCAAGTGCGCCACGGCTTTCCGCGTGCTCCCGGCGCAGCTCGGAGCGCGCAACGGCCAGGTGCGCTGCGGCAAGTGCAACACCGTATTCGACGGCATCGCTGCGCTGGTGGAGCCCGTGCAAACGCCCAAGATCAAGGATGCCGTTGCGGCGCCTGCGCCAGCCCCCGAGGAGCCGCTGCCCGCGTTTCTGGCCGAGCCGCCGCCGCCGCGGCGCGGCCCTTGGCCGCTCCTCGCGGCGCTCGCGGCGCTCGCCCTCGCCGCGCAGGCGCTGCTCTACTTCCGCAGCGAGATTGCAGCAGGCATCCCGATGGCGCGCGGGCCCCTCGAAGAGGCGTGCCGCCTGCTCGCGTGCGAGCTGCGCCTGCCGCGCCAGGTCAAGCTCCTCAGCATCGACTCCTACGAGGTGCGCCCCGATCCGCAGCGCGAGGGCGTGATCGTCCTCAACGCCGTCATCCGCAACCGCGCTCCGTTTGCCCAGGAATATCCAGCGCTGCAGCTCACGCTTACCGACGACGCCAATCGCGAGCTCGTGAGCCGCGCCATCCTGCCGCGCGAATACCTCGAGCCGGCGCTCGTTTCGCGTGGCATCGAGCCCGGCGGCGAAGCGGCGCTCACCGTGCACTTCGACGCGAGCCGCACTCGCGCCACTGGGTACGAGCTTGTATTGTTCTACCCCTCATGAAAATCCTCGTCACCGGCTCGATCGCCTACGACACCATCATGGTGTTCCCGGATCGCTTCCGCAACCACCTGCTCGCAGACCAGCTGCACATCCTCAACGTGTGCTTCCTCACGCCGGAGATGCGGCGTGAGTACGGCGGCACCGCCGGCAATATCGCTTACAACCTGCGCCTGCTCGGCGAGGACCCGATCGTGATGGCAACCGTGGGCGAGGATATCGATCCGTACTTCTCGAGGTTCAAGGCGCTTGGGCTGAGCAGCGCGCATTTGAAGCGCATCCCGGGCCAGTTCACCGCGCAGGGCTTCATCACCACCGACCTCGACAACAACCAGATCACGAACTTCCATCCCGGAGCGATGAACTTCTCGCAAGAGAATCGCATCACCGCCGGCCTGGGCGCGAAGCTCGCCATCATCGGCCCCGACGGCAAGCTCGGCATGGTGGAGCACGCGCGGCAATGCGCCGAGCAGCGCATCGCGTTCCTCTTCGACCCCGGCCAGGGCCTGCCCATGTTCTCCGGCGAAGAGCTCGCCGAGTTCATCCGCCTGGCGGACTACGTGGCGGTGAACGACTACGAAGGCAAGCTCCTCCAGGAAAAGACCGGACGCAGCCTGCAGGACATTTCGCACGACGTGAAGGCGCTGATTTTCACGCGCGGCGCCGAGGGCTCCACCATCCTCGCCGGCGGTCAACGCCACGAGATCGCGTGCGTTGAAGCGGACGAGGTGGTCGATCCCACCGGCTGCGGCGACGCGTATCGGGCGGGACTGCTTTATGGAATTGTGCACGGCTGGGATTGGCCGACCACCGGTAGACTGGGTTCGGTCATGGGCGCGATCAAGATCGCCCACCGCGGCGGGCAAAACCACGCGCCCGCTCGCGAGGAAATCGAAGCGCGATTCAAACGCGCATTCGGATACTCACCGTGGAAGGAGTGAAGCGCTATGGGCAAGGGGATGCTGGTCGTGTCGGCCGCGGCAGCCGTGCTGTTCTCAGGCTGCGTGTCGCAGAAAACGGGCGATGTGTATACGCGCGATGAAGCGCTACGCGAGCAGTCGGTGCGGCGCGCGACCGTGGAATCGGTGCGTCCGGTCAAGATCGAAGGCACGCGTAGCGGAGTCGGCGCAGTGGCCGGCGGCGCCGTCGGCGGCATCGCCGGAAGCACCGTAGGGACCGGCAAGACCTCCAGCGTCGCCGCCGTAGCGGGAGCGCTAGGCGGCGGGCTCGCTGGTCAAGCCCTCGAGGAGGGCGCGACGCGCAAGAACGGCGTCGAGATCACCGTGCGTCTGGACAACGGGGAGATGCGCGCGATCGTCCAGGACGACACGGACCGGTTCACCACCGGCCAGAAGGTGCGCCTGCTGACGCACAACGGAATCACCCGAGTTTCGCCCTGATCTTCTCCGCGTATTCGGT
Source organism: Burkholderiales bacterium (assembly GCA_045810245.1). Taxonomy (GTDB): domain Bacteria; phylum Pseudomonadota; class Gammaproteobacteria; order Burkholderiales; family SG8-39; genus SCGC-AG-212-J23. The sequence goes on from JBJMWH010000585.1 coordinate 6,135, forward strand.
GAGCTTCTCGCGCGGCGGATTCTTCACCGGCCAGGTGAGCGCCATCCCGTCGCCCTCGTAGCGCGGCACAAGGTGAATGTGCAGGTGAAGCACCGTCTGTCCTGCCGCGGCACCGTTCGCCTGATACACCGACAGGCCCTGGGGCTCGAACGCGCCCTGAATCGCACGCGCCACCTTGGCGGCGCTGCGAAATACCGCCGCCGCCTGTGCCTCGTCCAGAGCGAAGATGTTCTCGGCGTGCTTCTTCACCGCCACCAGCACGTGGCCCGGATTGACCTGGCCGATGTCCATGAACGCGAGCGTGTGCTCGTCTTCGTGGACCACGGTCGCCGGGATTTCCTTCGCCACGATCCTGCAGAAAACGCAATTGCTCATGCCTCTTCTCCTGGCGCCTGGTAACCGGGGCAGGGTACGTCAAAAAGGGCCCGGTCTTCGAGGCGCAGCGCGCTCAGCTTCCCGCCCCACACGCAGCCGCTGTCGAGCGCGGCGAGCTTCGGCGTGAGCTTCAGGCCGAGCGCCGACCAGTGTCCGAACACGATCGCTTCCTTGTCGCTTCTTCTCAAGGTAAACCACGGTCGGTATCCGTCCGGCGCTTTCGCGCCCTTGGCCTTGAGGTCCATCCTGCCTTCCGGCGTGCAGAACCTCATGCGCGTCATGGCATTGACGATCACCCGCAGCCGATCCCACCTGGCGAGCCCTTCGTTCCACTCCTCGGGCTTACCGCCATACATGTTCTTCAGGAAATCCCGGTAGTGCAGGCCTGACAGCGCCGCGTGCACCTCCTGCCCCAGGAGAGCGCCCTTGGCGATGCTCCACTGGGGAAGGAGTCCCGCGTGCACCATCGCCCAGTTGCCCTCGACGTGCATCATCGGCCGCGTTCGGAGCCAGTCGACCAGCTCCTTCCGGTCAGGCGCGCCCAGCACATCATCGAACGTGTCGCCCTTGCGCGCCGTGTCGAATCCTTCGTGCTCCGAGACCAGGTGCAGATCGTGGTTCCCCAACACGGTGATCGCGCGCTCCCCCAGATTCCGAACGAGGCGCAGCACCTCCAGCGACTTCGGTCCGCGATTGACCAGGTCGCCGACGAACCAGAGCTTGTCTTTCTCCCTTTGGAACCTGAACTGGGTCAGAAGCTGCTGCAGCTCATCAAAGCAGCCCTGCACATCGCCGATGACATAGGTGGACATTGCAAAACCTAGAAGCTGGCGTCGAGACGCCGATACTGTATCGCCTCCGCGATGTGCTCGGCGGCGATCGCGCTCTTCCCGGCGAGGTCCGCGATGGTGCGCGCCACGCGCAGGACCCGGTGATACCCGCGCGCGGAGAGGAGCAGCCGCGCGAGCGCGTGGCGCAGCAGCTGGTCGCCCTCCCGGTCGGTTTCGCAATGACGGTCGATGTCCTTGGTGCCGAGAAGCGCGTTCGGCTGTGCCTGCCGCTCGATCTGCAGCTTTCGAGCCGCTTCCACCCGGCTCCTGATGGACGCGGAAGACTCGCCGGCCACGGGAGCAAGGAGCTCCGCTTCGCGCGGCGCCGGGACCTCGAGCTTGAGGTCGATGCGATCGGCAAACGGTCCGGAGATGCGGCCGCGGTAGCGCGCGATGCGCTCGGGCGTGCAGCGACAGCGGCCGCTGCGGTCGCCGCAATGGCCGCAGGGGCAGGGGTTCATGGCGGCGACGAGCTGGAAGCGCGCCGGGAAGATCGCCTGCCGGGCGGCGCGCGAGATCGAGACTCGGCCAGTCTCGAGCGGCTCGCGTAGCGCTTCGAGCACGTCGCGGTCGAATTCAGGCAGCTCGTCCAGGAACAGCACGCCGTGATGCGCAAGCGAGATCTCGCCCGGGCGCGGCAGGTTTCCGCCGCCGACGAGCGAGGGCCCGGAGGCGCTGTGGTGCGGGGCGCGAAACGGCCGCTCGCCCCAGCGGGCGGGCTCGAACCCAGCGCTCGATACCGAGTGGATGGCGGCGACTTCCAGCGCCTCTGCCTCGGAAAGCGGCGGCAGGACCCCTGGAAAGCGCGCCGCGAGCATCGACTTGCCGGTACCCGGCGGACCGAGCATCAGCACGCTGTGAGCGCCTGCCGCGGCGACTTCGAGAGCACGCTTGACCTGCTGCTGCCCCTTCACGTCGCTGAAATCGCCGTAGGAATTCTTTTGCACGGGCATCGAATGCGAATACTCGGCGAGCGGCGCTTCCCCGGCTATGTGCGCCACGACTTCGAGCAGCGTGCGTGCCGGCAGGATGCGCGCGCCCTCCGCGAGCGCGGCCTGAGGCGCGTTACCCTCGGGGAGGACGAAACCGCGACCGATCGCGCGTGCCGAGAGCGCCATCGCAAGCGCACCGCGCACGGCGCGCAGCTCGCCGGTCAGGGAAAGCTCCCCTGCGAACTCGAGCTCGCCCAGCGCCTCGGGCGCAAGCTGGCCGCTCGCCGCGAGGATGCCGAGCGCGATCGGCAGGTCGAATCGGCTGGAGTCCTTTGGCAGCTCCGCGGGCGCCAGGTTGACGGTGATGCGGCGCGCGGGGAACTCGAATCGCGCGTGATTCAATGCCGCGCGCACCCGGTCGCGCGCCTCGCGCACCTCGGTGTCCGGCAGCCCGACGATGTGGAATGCCGGCAGTCCGGGCCCGAGATGCACTTCCACCGTCACTTCGGGCGCTTCGATTCCCGCGAGCGCTCGGCTCGCAACGCTCGCCACCGTCATCGCGTTCCCCCCGCAAGAGGAACGTTTCAGCCCTTGTCGCGTTTACCTTCGAGCTCAGTAATGCGCGTTTCGAGCTCCGCGAGCTTCTGCTGAGCGCGCTCGAGGAGTTTCTGCTGCACCTCGAAGTCCTCGCGCAGCACCAGGTCGAGGCGCGCGAACCCGGAGGCGAGCATCGCCTTCAGGTTCTTCTCGATGTCCTGCGCCGGCGAGTTGCGGAACGCCTCGCCGATGCGCTCGTTCAGCTCGTCGAAAAATCGCTTGTCGATCATGGAAGAGAGGCTACCGCACCGAAGTCGAGCGCGGCGCGGGCGCGCGTGCACCAGTTAAGTGCGCTGCTTGGCCTGTTCCATTTCAAGCCATTGTTGCGAAAGACGAAATTCTTTGGCACAGGAGATGCTAAGGGTCGGAGGTCACTTCTATTCATCAGACATTCTCCAGGGAGATCCGATGCGCAAGTCAGTCCTTTCCGCCGCCGTAGCCGCCGCCTTCGCCGTACCCACGCTCGTCACCGCTCAAACCCCGGCAGCCGCGCCGCCTCCGGTGACGGGGAACTTGACCATCGCGTCGGACTATCGATTCCGCGGCATCTCGCAGACCTACACAGGACCTGCGATTCAGGGCGGCATCGACTACACCCACGCGAGCGGGCTGTACCTCGGCAACTGGAACTCAAACGTGTCGAGCGTCCTGTTCGCCGGCGGCTCGGGCATCGAAATGGACTTCTACGGCGGCTGGAAGAAGTCCTTCGGCGATTTCGGTCTCGATGTCGGGACGATCTATTACCACTATCCGAACGCCGAGTTCAACGTGAACACCGGCAGCGCCGGCGGCAGCTCCAAATTCGAAAACTGGGAAATCTACATCGGCGGCAGCTGGAAGTGGATTTCCGCCAAGCTCTTCTACGCGCTCGACAACTACTTCGGCCTCGACAACGTGCAGGCGGGCGAGGGCTTCTTCCTGAACCAGAACACCGGGGCACCGCTCGGCGCGCACGGCGACTCGAAGGGAACGACCTATGTCGACCTGACCGCAACCTATCCGCTCAACGACAAGTTCTCGATCATCGGCCACTACGGGATGCTCAAGGTCAAGAACTACAGTGAGCTCGACTACAACGACTGGAAGATCGGCGCGACCTACGACCTGAACGGCTGGGTGCTCGGCGCGGCGTACGTCGACACCGACGCCAAGAACGATTGGTACTACACGTTCGGTTCGAAGGGCAACAAGGACACCGGCAAGAGCACGGTCGTCCTCTCCATAAGCAAGTCCTTCTAAGCACGGGAGGCGTATGAAACTCGTTACCGCAATCATCAAGCCCTTCAAGCTCGACGAGGTGCGAGAAGCGCTGTCGTCGATCGGGGTGCAGGGGATCACCGTGACGGAGGTGAAGGGCTTCGGCCGGCAGAAAGGTCATACCGAGCTCTACCGCGGTGCGGAGTACGTGGTCGATTTCCTGCCGAAGGTCAAAGTCGAGGCCGCGATCAAGAACGAGATGCTCGAGCAAGTGATCGAGGCGATCGAGAAGTCTGCCAATACCGGCAAGATCGGCGACGGCAAGATCTTCGTCATGCCGCTCGAAAAAGTCATCCGCATCCGCACCGGCGAGACCGATGCGGCGGCGCTCTGAGGAGAATCCGATGAAGAATCTGGTTGCATGGGTGGCCATGGCGGTGTGCGTGGCCTTTACCGGCGCGGTGCTGGCGCAGGACAAGGCCGCGGACAAGCCGGCCGCAAGCGCGGAGGCGAAGAAGGAAGAGGCAAAGCCCGCTGCCGCGGCGCCGGCGCCGACGCCCAACAAGGGCGATGTGGCCTGGATGCTGGTCAGCACCGCGCTGGTCATCATGATGAGCGTGCCGGCCCTCGCCCTTTTCTACGGCGGCATGGTGCGCTCGAAGAACGCGCTCTCGGTGTTGATGCAGGTATTCGTCGTGTTCTCGCTGGTCACGGTGCTGTGGTGCATCTACGGCTACAGCCTGGCGTTCACCGAGGGCAACCCGTTCTTCGGCTATCTGGATCGCCTGTTCCTCAAGGGAACGTTCGATTCGGCGAAGGGCGAGTTCTCGACCGCCGCGACGTTCTCCAAGGGCGTGGTGATTCCGGAGCTCGTCTATGTCGCGTTCCAGGCAACCTTCGCGGCGATCACCTGCTGCCTGATCCTGGGCGCCTTCGCCGAGCGGGCGAAGTTCTCCGCGGTGCTCGTGTTCATCGTCATCTGGTTCACCCTCGCCTACACCCCGATCGCACACATGGTGTGGTTCTGGATGGGCCCCGACGCCTACACCACCGCCCAGGTGGTGGACGAGATGAACGGCAAGGCGGGATTGCTCTGGCAGTGGGGCGCCCTCGACTTCGCGGGCGGCACGGTGGTGCACATCAACGCGGGCGTCGCAGGCCTGGTCGGCGCCTACGTGGTCGGCAAGCGCATCGGTTGGGGCCGCGAGG
>JBJMWH010000586.1:0-8614 GCA_045810245.1 Burkholderiales bacterium
GAAGTGCTTGACGACCGGCAGCGCGACGTCCGCCTCCAGGAGTGCGATGCGCACTTCGCGCAGCGCTTCCTGAATGTTTGCCTCCGTCAGGCGCGCTTCGCCGCGAAGCTGCTTGACGATGCCCGCGAGGCGGGTCGTCAGGGTATCTAACATAGGTGGGGTGTTAAACTGAAGAAGTGCCCGACATTGTAATTCACGGCATCGCCTCGGCCATGTACGTGGGCTTGGCGTGGCACTTCTGGAGCACGCGCTGGCGCGGCACCGAAGCGAAGCGCGGCTTGCGCGCCTGGGAACGCGCGGCGATCCTGGCGCCGCTCGCGCTCCACGGCTGGCTTCTCTACGACGGAATCTTCGCGCGCGAGCTGCGCTTCGGCTTCGCGCAAGCGCTCTCGGTGATGATGTTCCTCGGCGTCGCGCTGTACTGGGTCGAGAGCCTGTTCTACGACGTGGAAGGGATGCAGCCGCTCGTGCTGCCGCTCGCCGCGGTGGCGGTTCCGCTGCCGGCGCTGTTCCCGGGCCTCGCCTCCGCGGGTGCACACGCGAACGCCACCGCGTTCAAGCTGCACCTCGCCCTCGCGATGATCGCCTACAGCCTCTTCATCATCGCCCTGCTGCACGCCACGCTGATGGCGGTAGTCGAGCGGCGGCTTCATCAGAAGGGCAGCTTCTTCGCCGGATTGCCGCCGCTCCTCACCCTCGAGCAGCTCCTGTTTCGCGTGATCGGCACGGCGTTCGTGTTCCTCACCCTTACGCTCATCACCGGCATTGCCTTTTCCGAGACCCTCTTCGGCCGCGCGCTGCGCGCCGACCACAAGACGGTGTTCGCGGTGCTCTCCTGGCTCACCTTCGGGCTGCTTCTCGCCGGTCGCGTGCTCTATGGCTGGCGCGGGCGCACCGCGCTGCGCTGGACGCTGTCGGGCTTCATGATGCTGCTCTTCGCCTACGTCGGCAGCCGCTTCGTGCTGGAAGTGCTCCTGCACCGCGCGTAGTGGACGACCTTTCCACCGACTGGATGATCGGCGCGCTGGGGGTGCTGCTCGTGCTCTCGGCCTTCTTCTCCATCGCCGAGACCGCGATGATGGCGTTCAACCGCTACCGCCTCAAGCACCTGATCGCGCACGGCGACGCGGCCGCGCTGCGCGTGGCCGAGCTTCTCGGGCGCACCGAGCGCCTGCTCGGCGGCATCCTGATCGGCAACACGCTGGTCATCGCGGCGGCGAGCACGCTCTCCAGCCTGGTCGCGGTGCGCTTCCTGGGCCACGACAAGCTCGCCTATGCCATCGGCACCTTGGTGATCTCGTTCCTCATCATCGTGTTCTCCGAGATCACGCCGAAGGTGATCGGCGCCACGTTCCCGGAGCGCACCGCGCTCATCCTTTCCTATCCGATCAAGCTCACCCTGCGGGTCCTCGACCCGGCGGCGTGGTTCGTGAACCTCTTCGTACGGCCGCTCCTTTGGATGCTGCGCGTGCGCACCGGCGGCAGCGCCGACGCGCCCAAGCTCTCGACCGAGGAGATCCGCACGCTGGTGCTCGAGTCGTCGAGCTTCATACCGAAGAAGCACCTGGCGATCCTGCTGAACCTGTTCGACGTCGGCGCCGTGACGGTGCAGGACATCATGGTGCCGCGCGCACGCATCGAGTCGATCAAGCTCGAAGACGACATCGAGACGATCGCGCACCAGCTCGCCACGAGCTACCACCAGCGGCTGCCGGTGTTCCGCGATGCGCTCGGCGAGGTGGTCGGCGTGCTGCACCTGCGGCGGGTGCTCGCGCCGCTGCGCGAAGGCGTGCTCGACCAGGCGCTGCTCGAGTCGCTGGTGGTGCAGCCCTACTTCGTGCCGGCGACCACGCCGGTGCTCGCGCAGCTTCAGTACTTCCAGGAGAACCGCGAGCGTATGGCATTGGTCGTGGACGAATACGGCGAGCTGATGGGCCTTGTGACGCTCGAGGACATCCTCGAGGAAATCATCGGCAAGTTCACCACTTCGCTTCCCACCGCAGGAGGAACCCTCGCCTGGGACGAGCGCGGCACTGCGGCGGCGGAGGGCACGACCCCGGTCCGGGAGCTGAACCGTTCGCTCGGGCTAGCCCTCCCGACCGACGGGCCGAAAACGCTCAACGGGCTGATCCTGGAGCATTTGCAGGACATCCCCGAGGCGGATGTCTCGATCAAGATCGGCAATGTGCCCATGGAAATCGTTCACGCCCAGGGCCGGACGGTCAAAACTGTGCGGATTTTCCGCCCGCCTGACCCAGTCGAAAATACAGAGGTGTCAGAAGCTTAGACGCGACTTTTCACGCTTCACAAAAGGCTGCCGGAACGCTATGCTCGGCGCGAGCTGAGGAGACCCCAGGGAGCGGGAATGGCAACGGCAGCTGCGGCGGCGAGGCCCAAGGAAACCATCTTTTCCTGGGAAGGCAAGGACAAGGCAGGCAAGGTCCTGCGCGGCGAGATGCGCGCCGGCGGGCAAGCGCTGGTCAACGCGACCCTGCGCCGCCAGGGCATTCTCGTCACGAAGGTCAAGAAGCAGCGCATCGGCCGGCGCGGCAAGGTCACCGAGAAGGACATCTCGCTTTTCACCCGCCAGCTCGCCACCATGATGAAAGCAGGCGTGCCGCTGCTCCAGTCGTTCGAGATCGTGAGCAAGGGCGCCTCCAATCCTGCCGTGGCGAAGCTCCTCAACGAGATCAAGCTCGAAGTCGAGACCGGCTCGCCGCTCGCCACCGCGTTCCGCAAGTACCCGCTGCACTTCGACGCCCTCTACTGCAACCTGGTGGGGGCCGGCGAGCAGGCTGGGATACTCGAGACCCTGCTCGATCGCCTAGCGGTGTACAAGGAGAAGATCCTCGCCATCAAGTCGAAGATCAAGGCGGCGCTGTTCTATCCCGTCGCCATCATCGCAGTCGCTTTCATCATCGTCGCGGTGATCATGATCTTCGTCATCCCGGCGTTCAAGCAGGTGTTCACGAGCTTCGGCGCCGACCTGCCCGCGCCCACGCTGATGGTCATGGCGATCTCCGACTGGTTCGTCGCCTACTGGTACATCATCTTCCCGGCGATCGGCGGCGGGATCTATGGCTTCCTCGAGTCCTGGAAGCGCTCGCTCGCGGTGCAGATCTTCATGGACCGGCTGATGCTCAAGCTGCCGCTCTTCGGCGACCTGGTGAAGAAGTCGTCGATCGCGCGCTGGACGCGCACGCTTTCCACCATGTTCGCCGCCGGCGTGCCGCTGGTCGAGGCGCTCGACTCGGTCGGTGGCGCGTCGGGCAACTACGTCTACGCGGTGGCCACCAAGCAGATCCAGCAGGAAGTCTCGACCGGCACCTCGCTCACCGTCGCGATGCAGAACGCGGGCGTGTTCCCGTCGATGGTCATCCAGATGTGCTCGATCGGCGAGGAAACCGGCGCGCTCGACGCGATGCTCGGCAAGGTCGCGGACTTCTACGAGCAGGAGGTCGACGACGCCGTCGCGGCGCTGTCGTCGCTGATGGAGCCGATGATCATGGTGGTGCTCGGCACCCTCATCGGCGGCATGGTGATCGCCATGTACCTGCCGATCTTCAAACTCGGCCAGGCCGTCTAGCGCATGTCCTCGCTCGGCTGGCTCGCTCAGCCGGCCGCGTTTCCCTGGGTGGCGCTTGCAGTCGGCCTGTGCATCGGCTCGTTCCTCAACGTCGTCATCCACCGTCTGCCGCGCATGATGGAGCGCGATTGGCTGGGCCAGATCCCGGAGATGCTCGAGGAAGCCGAGGCGCTGCGCGGCGCGCCGGGCAGGACGCGGGTGGCGAATGAAGTCCGCAGCCTGACCAAGACGGCCCTCGCGGGACGCCTGAGCCTTTCCTTCCCCCGCTCGCGCTGTCCCGCCTGCGGCCATCCCATCGCCGCGCTGCAGAACCTCCCGCTCGTCAGCTATCTCGCGTTGCGGGGAAAATGCGCGACCTGCAAGGCGCGCATCAGCCCGGGATATCCGATGGTCGAGCTGATCGCCGGCGTGGGGGCGTTCTATTGCGCCTATCATTTCGGCTTCGGCCTCAAGGCACTCGCGGCCGCGATGTTTTTCTGGTGCGTCATAGCACTCGCGTTGATCGACCAGAAGACCGGCTACCTGCCCGACGACATTACGCTGCCGCTGATGTGGCTCGGCCTGCTGGTCAATCTCGCGGGGACGTTCGTGCCGCTCGCCGAGGCGGTCATCGGCGCCGTCGCCGGGTACATGGTGCTATGGACGGTGAACGCGATGTTCCGGGCAGTTCGCGGGGTGGAGGGAATGGGATACGGCGATTTCAAGATGACCGCCGCGGTCGCCGCTTTCCTCGGCTGGCGCGAGCTTTTCATGGTGATTCTCCTGTCCTCTTTCGTGGGACTCGTCTTCGGGACCCTCCAGATGTTCGCCGCGCGCCGCGGCTGGGACTGGAAATTCAAGTTCCATTTCGGACCCTACATCGCCATCGCTGGCGTGATTGCCCTGTTCTGGGGTGACGAGATCGCGGGTCGTTTCTCCATGCTGCGGCCCCTCGGATGAGCTTCGTAGTGGGCCTCACCGGCGGCATTGGCAGCGGCAAGAGCGCCGCCGCCGCCGAGTTCGAGCGCCTGGGCGCAGACCTGGTCGACACCGACGCTATCGCGCACGAGCTCACCGCGGTAGGCGGTGCGGCGATCGGTGAAATCCGCAAAGTGTTTGGAAGCCAAGTCCTGACAGCGTCGGGCGCCCTGGACCGCGACAAGATGCGCGAGCGGGTGTTCGCCGACCCGGCGGCGAAGAAGGCGCTCGAGGCGCTGCTGCATCCCATGATTCGCGGCGAGTCGCGCCGGCTCATCGCCGGCGCGCGCGGCCCCTACGTGATCCACGTCGTGCCGCTGCTCGTCGAGTCGCCCGATTATCGCAGCCGCGTCGACCGGGTGCTGGTGATCGATGCTCCGGAGGAGCTGCAGGTCGAGCGCGTACGCAGCCGCAGCGGCCTGTCCGAGGCGCAGGTGCGCGCCATCGTCGCGGCGCAGGCGACGCGCGCCCAGCGCCTCGCCGCGGCCGACGACCTGATCGAGAATCGCGGTACCATTGAAGCCCTGCGCGAGCAGGTCGCGGCGCTTCACCGCAAGTACCTCGAATACAGCCAGGCAGCCCAGTGATCACGTACGAGTACCCGCTCAACGAGCGCATCCGCACCCTGCTGCGGCTGGAGGACCTGTTCGAGCGCTCGCGCCACTTCGTCGCGCGCACCGATCCGCAGGACCATCACATGGCGCTGCTCACCCTGTTCGAGATCCTGGAGGTCGCGAGCCGCGCCGAGCTCAAGTCCGACCTGCTGCAGGAGCTCGAGCGCCAGAAGCAGGTGCTGCTGTCGTTCAGGAACAATCCCGAGATCGCCGAGGAGGCCCTGGCAGGCGTGCTGCGCGACATCGAGCAGGCCGCGGGCGCGCTCTTCTCGATGACCGGCAAGACCGGCCAGTACCTGCGCGAGAACGACTGGCTCATGTCGATCAAGCAGCGCACCGGGATCCCGGGCGGAGCGTGCGAGTTCGACCTTCCGTCCTACCACTACTGGCTGCATCGCCCCGCCGCCGAGCGCACCGCCCAGCTCGCGGCGTGGACCGCGCCGCTCTACCCCCTGCGCGACGGCTCGGCGATCATCCTGCGCATCCTGCGCGAATCGGGTATGGCGCAGTCGCTCAACGCGCCGCAAGGAATGTTCCAGCAGATGCTCGGCGGCAAGACCGCCCAGATGCTGCGCCTGCGCCTCGACCCGTCGATGCCGTGCGTGCCGGAGATCAGCGCGAACAAGTACGTGCTCAACATCCGCTTCATGGCGCAGAACACCGAGGACAACCGGCCGCGCACCGCCGACTGGGACGTGCGCTTCGAGCTCACCTTCTGCAACCTGTGAAATCCGTGCCTTGCCCGCGCTGCGGCGGTCCCAGCGCCTTCAGCGGCGAGAACAAGTGGCGCCCTTTCTGCAGCGAGCGCTGCAAGCTGATCGATCTGGGCGACTGGGCCTCGGAGCGCTTCCGCGTCCCGGTGGAGGAAGAGCCGAAAGAGCCAGGCGAGAACGACCCTACCTCCACGCTCCCCGGATCATAGCCACGCCGTGCGCGCCGGCGCGCCAGGCGTCTTCCGAGTCGGCGCGGGTCAGGCCGCCGATTGCGTACACGGGAATGCTCGTCGCGCGAACGATCTCGGCGAAACCCTCCCAGCCCAGTGCCGACGCGTCGGCTTTTTCCCTGATCGGTCCGAGCACCGCGAAATCGAGCTCGAGCTGCATGGCGCGCTCGAGCTCTTCACGCGTGTGGCACGAGGCGGCCACAAGACCGATATCCGGTTTTTGAGGGAGCTGCATCAACTCGGCGGCTGTGAAGTGGATGCCGTCCGCACGCGGGTGCGGCGTTTTCACCATGACCTTGCAGCCGTAGCGATGCGCGCGCCCGATGGCGTTCTCGCAGAAGGTCCGCCGCTCCTCGACGCCGAGCCCCGGCTCGCGCAGCTGCAGGAGCTTCAGGCCGCGCTCGAGCCCCCATTCGAGCTTGTCGAGCATCGCGGCGCTTCCCCATCGCGCGGCGTCGGTAATGGCGTATTCGACAGGAAGCGCGAGCGACGCCAGCACCGGCGCGTTCGCCGGAAGCATCGGCGAGACCATGTCCGCGCCGAGCCTCTGCCACGCGATGGCCTGATCTTCCCTGGGATGAGGTTCATTCTTCCAAGAAACCACCCTGAAGAACCACAGCCGGACTGTGCCGTGAGGGTAGGTGAACACGCGCGTGATCCATGGGTACGCCGTCTCGACCTCGATGCCGAGCTCCTCATGCAGCTCGCGCGAGAGCGCTTGCGCCGCCGGCTCGCCCGGCTCCGCCTTGCCGCCGGGGAATTCCCAGTAGCCCGCGTAGACCTTGCCGGGCGGCCTCCGGGCCAGAAGAACGGTGCCGTCGGAGCGCTGGATTACGGCCGCCGCCACCTCGATCACATCACTTCTTCTTTGAATGGCGACCAGCCCAATCTCGTGCGAACTGATAGGCGACGCGCCCGCTGCGCGAGCCGCGCTGCAGCGCCCACTGCAGCGCCTCCTCGTGCGCGTCGTCCGCGGCGCAGCCGAGGGTCTTCAGCCAGTGGTCCACGATCGCCAGGTACTCGTCCTGGTCGAACGGGTAGAAGGTGACCCACAGGCCGAAGCGCTCGGAAAGCGAGATCTTCTCCTCCACCGTCTCGCCCGGATGGATCTCCTCGCCGACGTACCGGGTCTCCAGGTTCTCGGCCATGTACTCTGGCATCAGGTGGCGGCGGTTCGAGGTGGCATAGATAAGCAGGTTCTCGGAGGTGGTGGAGACCGAGCCATCGAGCACCACCTTGAGCGCGATATAGCCGTCCTCCGCGCCGTGAAAGCTGAGATCGTCGCAGAACAGGAGAAACCGCTCCGGGCGCGAAGCAACCTGATCGACGATCTGCGGCAGGTCGATGAGGTCGTTCTTCTCGACTTCGATCAGGCGCAGCCCCTGCTTGCTGGACTTGTTGAGCAGCCCCTTGACGATCGACGACTTGCCGGTGCCGCGCGCGCCGGTCAGGAGCACGTTATTTGCCGGCAGGCCCGCGAGGAACTGGCGCGTGTTCTGCTCCACGCGCTCGATCTGCTTGTCGATGCCGCGCAGGTCGGCGAGGCGAATCCGGTGCACCTGGCGCACCGGCTGCAGATATCCCGCACCGCCGCGCCGGCTGCTTGCGCGCCAGCGAAAGGCGATGCTCGCCGCCCAATCGGTAGGCGCGCTCGGCCGCGGCAGGATCTCCGCCAGCCGCTGCAGGATCTCTTCCAGGTCCTTGTTCACGTACGACGCATCACGTCCTATATTCCGCGTTGATCTTCACGTAGTCGAACGAGAAGTCGCAGGTCCACACGGTGGCGCTCGCCATCCCTCGGTGCAGGAGCACGCGGATGCGGAACTCCGGCTTCTTCATCGCCGCGATGGCGTCTTCCTCGCGATAGGCCGGATCCCGGGCACCCGCAATTGCAACCCGCACGGCGTCGATGTAGAGCTCGATCTTCGTGGTATCGAGCCCGGCGACACCGGAATTGCCGATGGCCGCCAGGATGCGCCCGAGGTTCGGATCGGAAGCGAAGAACGCCGTCTTTACGAGCGGCGAATGCGCGATGGCGTACGCCACCTGCCGGCACTCCTCGACCCTGCGCCCGCGCTCGACATCGATGGTGACGAACTTGGTCGCGCCTTCGCCATCGCGCACGATGGCCTGGGCCAGGTGGCGGGCCACGTCGCCGATGGCCACCTCCAGCTTGAGCAGGTCGCGCCGGCTGCGCGCCCGCGGTCCTTCGCCGGTCGCCGCGAGGATCAGCGAGTCGTTGGTAGAAGTGTCGCCATCCACCGTAACGCAGTTGAACGTGCGCTTGGCGACGCGCTCGAGCACGGATTGCAGGTTGCGGCTGGAAAGACGCGCGTCGGTGGCAATGAAGGCGAGCAGGGTCGCCATGTCGGGCCGGATCATGCCCGCGCCCTTGGCGATGCCGGTGACGTGCGCTTCGCCTTTCGAAAGCTTCAGTTTCCTTGAAAAGGCCTTGGGTACCGTGTCGGTCGTCATGATCGCTTCGGCGGCCGACAGCCAGTCGCTTTTCGCCAG
>JBJMWH010000587.1:0-5387 GCA_045810245.1 Burkholderiales bacterium
CACCGCCACGCGGTGCAGGGCGAGCGAGCGCAGCATCCATTCGGAGCGCGACAGCCGCATCACGATGCGGTCGCTCGCCTGGATGAGGAACGGCGTCGTGAGCATCGACAGGATCATCGCCGCGAGCAGGATCTGCAGGAAGCGCTCGGGGACGAACCCCGCGGCGCTCGCAAGCGACAGCAGCACGAAGCCGAACTCGCCGGCCTGCGCGAGCGCGAGCCCCACTCTGAGCGCGGTCCCCGGCATCGCGCCGAAGGCGCGCGAGAGCGCCGCGATGAGCGCGAACTTTCCGGCCATGAGCGCGGCGAAGAGCGCCAGCACGGCCACCAGCTCGCGCAGCACCAGCCCCAGGTCGAGCATCATCCCGACGGTGATGAAGAACAGTCCCAGCAGCACGTCGCGAAATGGCTTGATGTCCTCCTCGACCTGGAAGCGGTACTGCGTCTCCGAGATCAGCATCCCGGCGAGGAACGCGCCGAGCACCATCGAGAGTCCCGCCAGCGCCGTGAGGAACGCCATCACCAGGGTCACGAGCAGCACGTTGAGCACGAAAAGCTCATTCGAGCGCCGGCGCGCCACCACCCCGAGCCAGCCGCGCATGAGGCGCGGGCCGGCGATGATCACGATGGCGAGCGCCGCGACCGCCTTCCCGAGCGCGATCGCGAGCGCGGTGCCGAGTTGCTCGCCGGGCTGGCCGAGCGCCGGCACGACGACGAGCAGCGGCACCACGGCGAGGTCCTGGAACAGCAGCACGCCGATGATCTCCCGGCCGTGCGGCGAATCGAGCTCCAGCCTCTCGGCGAGCAGCTTGGACACGATCGCGGTCGACGACATCGCCACGATGCCGCCGAGCGCGAGCCCCGCCTGCCAACCCCAGCCGAGCGCCGCCGCGAGCGCCATCACCATCGCGATGGTGATGGCCACCTGCGCGAGGCCCAGGCCGAACACCACGCGGCGCATCGCCATCAGCCGCGGCAGGCTGAACTCCAGCCCGATCGAGAACATGAGGAACACCACGCCGATTTCCGCGAGCAGGCGCGTGTCCTCGCGCTCGGGCGACATCAGGCTGAGCGCATGCGGGCCGAGCGCGAGCCCGGTGACGAGATAGCCGATGATGGCCGGCAGGCGCAGGCTCCTGCAGGCGACGACCGCCGCGACCGCGCAGGCGAGCACGAGCAGCACCGATTGCAGGGGAACGGCGGCAGGGTCCATGGGCTATACTCAGCGCGCATGATAAGGGCAGCCTCGAAGGCGCGGCACGGCCACGGCCAGTCCGCGAGCGGCGGAGACACGGCGCTCGAGCTGGCGCGACGCGTGCTCGCGATCGAGGCCGACGCGGTGCGCGCGCTCATCGAGCGGATCGACGAGCGCTTCCTCGCCGCGGTTTCGCTGATCCTCGAGCGCCGCGGCCGCGTGGTGGTGAGCGGCATCGGCAAGTCGGGCCACATCGCGCGCAAGATCGCCTCGACGCTCTCGTCCACCGGCACGCCAGCGGTGTTCCTGCATCCGGCCGAGGCGCTGCACGGCGACCTCGGCATGATCGAGTCCGGCGACGTGTTCATCGCCATCTCGCATTCGGGCGAGAGCGAGGAGCTCCTCGACATCCTTCCGCAGGTGAAGCGCCGCGGCGCCAAGCTGATCGCGCTCACCGGCGGGCGCGATTCGACGCTGGCCAAGGAATCCGACGTACTGCTCGACGCAGGCGTGGCGCAGGAGGCCTGCCCCCACAATCTCGCGCCCACCGCGAGCACCACCGCCGCGCTCGCGCTCGGCGACGCCCTCGCCGTGGCCCTGCTCGACGCGCGCGGCTTTTCGGCCGACGATTTTGCGCGCTCGCACCCGGGCGGCACGCTCGGCCGGCGCCTGCTCACCCACGTGAGCGACGTGATGCGCAGCGGCGCGGACCTGCCCGTGGTGCCCGAGGACGCGAGCTTCAAGCAGGCGCTGCTCGAGATCTCGCGCGGCCGCATGGGCATGACGGCGGTGCTCGATGCCGGCCGGCGCGTGCGCGGCATCTTCACCGACGGCGATCTGCGCCGCTCGCTGGAGAAGAACGTCGACCTCGAGCGCACCAAGATCGCCGACGTGATGACGCCCGGGCCGCGCACCATCCGGCCCGAGGCGCTCGCGGTGGAGGCGGTGCAGCTCATGGAACGCCACAAGATCAACCAGCTCCTGGTGGTCGACGGCGACGGGCGTCTCGCCGGGGCGCTCAACATGCACGACCTGTTCCGCGCCAAGGTCATCTAGCGCGCCGCAGCGCATGCCATTCTCCGCTCCCGACGCGCTGGAACGGGCACGGCGCGTGCGCCTCATGATCTTCGACGTCGATGGGGTGCTCACCGACGGCAGACTCTGGTACGGTGCCGGCGGGGAGGAGCTCAAGGTGTTCCATTCCTTCGACGGGCACGGGATGAAGATGCTCTCGGCGAGCGGCGTGGCCTGCGCGGTGCTCTCTGGCCGGCGCTCGGGCGCGGTGGCGGCGCGCTGCGGCGAGCTCGGTGTGACGCACGTGCTGCAAGGCATCGATGACAAGCTCCCGGCGTTCGAGCGGCTGATTTCCGGGGTCGGTCTCGCGGCCGAGGACTGCGGCTACATGGGCGACGAGGTGGTGGACCTGCCGGTTCTCGGGCGCTGCGGCTTTGCCTGCGCGCCGCCCGAGGCGCGCGAGCCGGTGCTCGCACGCGTGCACTACGTGGCCGGCGCGGCCGCCGGCCAGGGCGCGGCGCGCGAGGTGTGCGAATTCGTGATGCGCGCCCAGGGCACCCTCGAGCGCGCGCTGCAGGGCCGCCTCGCATGAGGTTCAGCACCACGCGGCTTTTCCCCCTGGCGTTGATGCTCTCGCTCGCCCTCCTCACGTTCTACCTCGACCGCGTGGTGCGCGAGGACGACACCGCGCCGACCAAGCGCCGTCACGACCCGGACTACGTCGTCACGGACTTCACCACCACCACCTACGACCGCGACGGCAGGCCCCTCACCCTGCTCTCGGCCGCGCGCATGCTGCACTATCCCGACGACGACACCACGGAGCTGCACGCGCCGCACATGCTGCAGACCCGGCCCGCCGAGCCCCGCATGTCCGTGACCGCCGAGCGCGGCACGGTGTCGGCCGACGGGGAGGAAATCTTCCTCTACGACAACGTGGTGCTGGTGCGCGAGGCGGACGCGGAGCGACCCGAAGCCCGGCTCACCACGAGCTTTCTGCATGTGCTGCGCGAGCGCTCGCTCGTGCGCACCGACCGCGAGGTGACGATCGTCGAGGATACGCGCTCGCTCAGCGGGCGCGGCATGGAATACGACGCCGAGTCGCGCGTCTTCACCCTGATGGCGGACGTCCGCGGGCGCTTTGAGCCGAAGAAATGAGGTGCGCGTTGCCGATGGTGGCGGTCGTGCTGCTTGCCGTTTTCCCGGCCTGGGCGGAGAAGGCCGACCGCGACAAGCCCACGCAGATCGAGGCCAACCGCATGAGCGCCGACGACGTCAAGCGCATGACGATCTTCGAGGGCAACGTGATCCTGACCAAGGGGACCATCGCGGTGCGAGCCGAGCGCATCGTGGTGCGGCAGGACGCCGAGGGATTCCAGCTCACGAGCGCCACCGGCGCGCCGGTGCGCTTCAAGCAGAAGCAGGATCCGAAGGAGGGCGAGAAGGAGGGCCGCTGGATGGACGGCGAGGCGCTGCGCGTGGAGCTCGACGAGCGCAAGCAGACCGTCGAGCTCTTCGACAACGCGCGCGTCAACCGCGGCGGCGACGAGGTTGCCGGCGCCTACATCTTTGTCGACCAGCGCTCGGATTTTTTCCAGGTGACCACCGGGAAGGGCGGGAAGGAACAGGGCCGGGTCACCGCAACGCTCCAGCCCAACAAGACGGGCGGCGGCAGCAAGGACGCGAAGAAATGATGGAAGCGCATTGAGCCAGCTGCGCTCGCAGAGCCTGCGCAAGCGCTACAAGTCGCGCACCGTGGTGCAGGACGTCTCGCTCGAGGTTTCGAGCGGCGAGGTCGTCGGCCTGCTCGGCCCCAACGGCGCCGGCAAGACCACCTGCTTCTACATGATCGTCGGGCTCGTGCCGGTGGACGCAGGCTCGATCCACCTCGACGGCAACGAGCTCACCCATCTGCCGATCCACCGCCGCGCGCGGCTAGGCATTTCCTATCTGCCGCAGGAGAACTCGGTGTTCCGCCGCCTGACGGTGGAGGAGAACGTGCAGGCGATCCTCGAGCTGCAGGGCCTGCCGGTGGCGGACATCGAGCCGCGCCTTGCGGAGCTGCTCAAGGACCTGAACATCGCGCACCTGCGCAAGCACACCGCCATCTCGCTCTCCGGCGGCGAGCGGCGGCGCCTGGAGATCGCGCGCGCGCTCGGCACGCGCCCGGCGTTCATCCTGCTCGACGAGCCCTTCGCCGGCGTGGATCCGATCGCCGTGCTCGACATCCAGCGCATCATAAGGTTCCTCAAGGAGCGCGGCATCGGCGTGCTCATAACAGACCATAACGTTCGGGAAACGCTCGGCATCTGCGATCGCGCCTACATTATCAACGAAGGGGCGGTGCTTGCCTCGGGCCATCCGGAGGAGATTGTTTATAATGACAGCGTGCGCCGGGTGTATCTGGGAGAGAACTTCCGGATGTAGCCGCTTTGTAGCTTTGTAATGTGCGGCCCGGCAATCTGCAGATCTAGATGAAGCCCTCGCTGCAGTTCCGCCTATCTCAGCATCTCACGCTGACGCCGCAGCTCCAGCAGTCGATCCGGTTGCTGCAGCTCTCCACGGTCGAGCTCAACCAGGAGATCGACCGCATGCTGATGGAGAATCCGGCGCTCGAGCGCGAGGACACCGAGGGCGGCGAGCACGAGCCGCAGGCACAGTTGCAGGGAGGAACCACCTCCAGCAGCGCTCCCGCGGAGCCGGCGCCCGCGGAAACCGACTGGTCGGCCGACATCGCGTCGAGCTGGCGCGGCGCGCCCGACGACGAGGAAGACGGCGACCGCAGCTTCGCCACGGCCGACACGCCCACGCTGCGCGACCACCTCCTGTCGCAGCTCAGCCTGACCAAACTCGACGAGCGCGACCGCGCCTTCGTGATCGTGCTGATCGACGCGCTCGACGAGGACGGTTACCTCACCCAGCCGCTCGAGGAAATCGCGGCGCTCCTGCCGCCGGAGGCCGAAGCCGGGATGGAGGAGCTCGGCATCGCGCTGCGTCACCTGCAGCACTTCGAGCCGGCGGGCGTCGGCGCGCGCTCGCCCGGCGAGTGTCTTGGTCTTCAATTAAGAACTCTGCAAGATGATGCAGTGCGAGGGCTCGCGCTCGACATCGCCGAAAAGCACCTCGATCTGCTGGCAAGCCGCGACTACACGCGGCTGAAGAACATGACCGGAGCGGGC
>JBJMWH010000588.1:0-3059 GCA_045810245.1 Burkholderiales bacterium
CGGAAATCGTTCGGAAACGCGACGCCCTTGGCGCGCAGGGTCTTCAGCTTCTCGCGCCGCTCTTCGATGAGCTTGTTGTCTTCTTCCACTTCTACACTCCCTGCTTCAGGCTCTCGTTGATGAAGTCGTCCAGATCGCCGTCGAGCACGCTCTTCGTATTGCTGATTTCGACGTTGGTGCGCAGATCCTTGATGCGGCTGTTGTCCAGCACGTACGAGCGGATCTGATGACCCCAGCCCACATCGGTCTTGCCGGCTTCGAGCTTGTCCTGCTCGACCATGCGCTTCCTCAGCTCCAGCTCGTAGAGGCGCGATTTCAGCATGGCGAAGCATTCGGCGCGATTGCGGTGCTGCGAGCGGTCGTTCTGGCTCTGCACCACGATGCCGGTCGGGATGTGGGTAATACGTACCGCGGATTCGGTCTTGTTGACGTGCTGGCCGCCGGCGCCGGACGCGCGATAGACGTCGACGCGCAGGTCGGCAGGGTTGATCTCGACCTCGACCGAGTCGTCGACCTCGGGGTAGACGAAGATGTTGGCGAACGAAGTATGGCGCCGCCCGTTGGCGTCGAACGGGCTCTTGCGCACCAGGCGGTGCACGCCGTTCTCGGTGCGCAGGCTGCCGTAGGCGTAGTCGCCGGTGATCTTGAGCGTCGCGCTCTTGATGCCCGCGACCTCGCCCGCGGTCTGCTCGAGGATCTCGGCGCGAAAGCCCCTGCGGTCGCAGTATTTGAGGTACATGCGCATGAGCATGTGCGCCCAGTCCTGCGCCTCGGTGCCGCCGGCGCCGGCCTGGATGTCCATGAAGCAGTTGTTCGGGTCGAGCGGGTTGGAGAACATGCGGCGGAACTCGAGCGCCGCGACGTCGCTTTCGAACTTCGCCAGATCGGAGGCAACGCCAACCAGGGTGGCGTCGTCGTTCTCCGGACGAGCCATGTCGAAAAGCTCTTTCGCGTCCTGGATGCCCGATGCGATCGATACGAGCGCACCGACGGTCGAATCGAGCGCTTTCTTCTCCCGGCCGAGCTCCTGCGCCCGCTTCTGGTCGCTCCAGACGCCGGGGTCGGCCAAAAGCTGCTCTACGGCTGAGAGCCTGCTCTGCTTGCCTTCGAGGTCAAAGATACCTCCGCAGCTCGTTGGACCGTTTCTCGAGGTCGGCGAGCGATGAGGCGATCTGGTTGATGCGTTCTGCTTCCACGTTCGTTTCCGTTTAAGGCGATTCCATGCGCTCGCCCCAGTAGCGCACTTCCTGGCGGAAGCGCGCCTCGGCCTCGAGCTGGTCGAGCGGCATGACCAGGTTGCGGCTCGGGATCGAGACGAAGGCCTTCTTCAGGCCCTCGCGCACGGTAGAGAAATAGAAGTACACCTGATCGTCGGGCCGCTGCACCATGAAAAGCAGAAAATCGCGCTTGTCGTCCGCCGAGATCTGCGCGATGCGCAGCACGTCCTCGTTCTTGAACCCGCGCTGGCGCGCCTCCAGCACGTCCTCGGTGACCTGGCGCGGAATGCCCATCACGTCGGCGACGTCGGCGCCCACGAAGCCGTCGCGTCCGCTCTGACGCAGCCAGCCCGCGATGCTGCGCAGGCTGACGGCGTCCGCGCTGGTGATCTGCTGCAACCCGGGCGCCACGGGCGCCGCATGGCCGGGCAGGGCCACCAGAAAGCCCAGCAAAGCAAGTGTAAAGCCCAAGCGCCGCATCGTCTCCCCGACGTGTTCTTGGCGCTAGTTTAAGCGATCACACGCGCTTCGCGGCGTACTCCTCGGCGATTTTGTCGTCAAAGAAGCTGCTCGGGTTCGGCGCGGCCATGAAGCGGCGGTAGACCTCCGGGTACACCCCGCCGTACTGGAACACCTGGCCGTTCGACATCTCCACTTCGAGGGTACGTGTTTTCTCGTCGTAGCCGACCGAGCGCAGCTTCGAGGAGTTAACCCGCTTGCGCTCCATTAGCCGCTCTCGAGCGTCACTCTTTCGCCCGCCTTCACTGCGGCGAGCCTTTTGGGATCACCCACGATCCTGCCGAAGACGTTGCAGCGGCTCGCGAGCTTGGGGCGCTCGTCGGTGGAGATCGGGGTGCGGCCGTAGGGCAGCGCGATCGCGTCACCCTCGGTCCAGAAGCACACCGTTCCCGGCTCGACGATCTGGCGCGCGTCGTTCTCGAGCTTCGCCTTGACCGGAGTCACGAAGTAGACCTCTTCGCCCCAGGTCTGCGCCGTCGACTCGAACGGCAATGCCTCGATCAAGGCCTTTGCCGTAGGCGTGTCGAACAAGTCCAGCTCGAGGCGCTCCGTCCTGAACTTCAGGGAAAGCTTCATCCGCCGAGGGTCGCGCTCCAGGGCGTCTTCGCACGGCCGTTCTCCATCACGCCCTCGATGCTCGACCCCTTCACCTGCCCGCTGAACTCGCCGCGGCGACCCGACAGCCTGAAGCTGATGCGGTCGCCGCGCAGCTTGACCTCCTCGAGCGGCACGTCCTTGCCGTCGAGGCGGGCGCTTCCCGTGACGCGCGTGAGTTGCTGCGTCAGCTGCAGCGTCGCGGGTTGCTTGCTGACTGCGGCCGGCATCTGGGCGCTCCATTTGCCCGCCACCTTGGCGGGAACCATGTACAGGTAGATGAGGGTGGTGGTCACGCCGCTGATCTGCACCTTGTCCTCGAGGTCCATCTGCACGTACTTCTCCGGAATCCAGCCGGTGAGGGGGTAGTCGTGCGACACGATGCGCGTGCCCGGTTTCAACTCGCTCAGAAACTTGTCCTTGAGGAGATTCACCGTGTCGGGAAGCAGGTACATCGTGATCACGGTGGCCTGCGACATGTCGGTCTTGAACAGGTCCTGCTTCAGGAACTTGACGCGGTCGGCGAGGCCTTCCTTGTGGGCGGCCTCGTTGGAGCGGCGCACGAGGTCTTCCTTGATCTCGACGCCAAAGCCGCGCGCGCCGAAGATCTTGGCCGCGGTGAGCACGATGCGGCCGTCGCCCGAGCCGAGGTCGATGAGAAAGTCGGAGGGACCGACCTCGGCGTAGCGCAGCATGTCGGACACCACGCTCTGCGGCGAGGGGACGTAG
>JBJMWH010000589.1:0-4015 GCA_045810245.1 Burkholderiales bacterium
CCACATCGCTCATACACGGATGTCGGCGCCAAGTTGTTTATCGTCGACTAAGCACAAACCTATGGCAAGCGCCGCAGCAATGGTTCTCTCGGTCAACGTCGGCAGGGCGCGGGACTTTGAATACAACGGGCGCCCTGCCAAGAGTGCCATTTGGAAATCGCCGGTCGCCGGACGGATTGCAGCCCAGGGTGTGAACCTTGCCGGGGACGACCAGGCGGATCGCAAGGCACACGGGGGACCCGACAAGGCGGTTTACGCTTACGCCGTTGAAGACGCACGATGGTGGGGACAAGAGATCGGCCGGGCGCTTGCGCACGGCGAGTTTGGCGAGAATCTCACCACCGAAGGGATCGAGGTGAACGATGCGCTCATAGGCGAGCGCTGGAAGATCGGGAGTGCTGTGCTTGAAGTGTCCGAGCCGCGCATTCCCTGCTGGCGGCTGGGGGTTCGGATGAACGACAAGATGTTCCCGCGCCGCTTCACCGAGGCGATGCGGCCCGGGGCGTACTTGCGCATAGTCGTCGAAGGCGAGGTGGCGGCCGGCGACGAGATCCGGGTCGTCGGGAGGCCCGATCAGGAGCTCACCATCCGCGATGTATTTCGCATCTACACCCGCGATCACCATGAAGCCGGTCGATTGATCGCCGTACCGCAGATGTCGGAGGCCTGGAAGAGGTGGGCGAAGGATGCGCTTCGAAAGGCGGAAGAGCGCCCGGCGGACGCGAAACCCGGATGCTGTTAGCGCGCGATACAGCTCAAGCTCGCAAGGCCTCCAACACCGATTCGAACGCGGCGACCGTGTCGAGCATCTGCGCCGGCGTGACCGGGAACGGCGCACGCCCCTCGGCCGCATCGGCGAAGGCCTCGAGCTCGGCGAGCAGAGAGTCGGCGGCGGCGAGGGTGCGGCGCTCGAGCGGGCGGCCGCTCATGCGCAGAACGAGCCCGGTTTCGTCCAGGACTTCTGCGTTGCCGAGCGTGCCGAAGGCGTGCACGCGCCAATAGAACGGAGTCGCGCGCACGGTGGCGAGGAGGCCGCTCACGCCCGACTCGAACTCGAGCAGCGCGGAAACCGTATCGTGCGGCGCGGGAGGAGGCTTGCGGCTGATGAACTGCGCACGCACGCGCTTCACCGGACCGGCGATGCCGACCATTGCGTCGAGCGCGTGCAGGCCCGCGCCGGTCATGCCGCCGCCGGGCGATTCGGCGTCGAGCGTGCGCCAGCCGCCCCTCACGGCGTTCGAATTCTCGTTGCTGTTGTGTCCCTCGAGATGGAGCAGGGTGCCGAGGCGGCCGGATTCGACCAGGGCCTTCAGCTCGCGCATCGCCGGCCACCAGCGCCGGTTATGGCCGACGCCGAGGACCACGCTGGCGCGCGCGCAAGCCTGGAGCATCGCCTCCGCGTCGGCGCGCGTCAGCGCGAGCGGCTTTTCGCAGAAGACGTGCTTGCCGGCGCGTGCGGCGGCGAGGACCTGTGGGCGATGCAGGGAGTGGGGCGTCGCCAGCACGACCGCCGCATGCGAAAGATCAGCGAGCGCCTCGTCCAGGGCGGACACGAGCCTGAAGTGATGCTTGGCGGCGAACTCGCGTGCGCCATCCATCGCGGGCTCGACGCCGATGACGAAGCGCAGCTTGTCCGATTTGGCCTGGACCGAGTCGACGAGGCCGCGGCCCCAGCGGCCGAGGCCGACGATCGCGGCGTCGATCACTCCGGCTGGATCCCCGCCTCGCGGATCTCCTTCGTCCACTTGGCGATTTCCTGCTTGATGAACGCCGCAAACTCTTCGGGCGGCATTGGTGCCGGCTCCAGGCCGAGCCCGGCAAGCCTCGCTTTGACTTCAGGCTTGGCGAGGCTCGTCGTAACGACGTCGTGCACCTTTGCCACGACCGCCTTCGGCGTGTTCGCCGGCGCCACGAGGCCGTACCAGATGCGGGTCTCGAAGCCCGGGAAGGTCTCCGCGATCGCCGGAAGGTCCGGCGCGAGCGGCGAGCGCTGCGGCGAGGTGACGCCCAGCCCCTTCATCTTGCCGCCGTGGATCTGCGGCATCGAGACTGCGAGATCGCCGAGCGTGAAATCGACCTGCCCGGAGAGCACGTCGGTGATGGCGAGCGGCACGCCCTTGTAGGGCACATCCAGCGTCTTGAAGCCTCCCGCGGTGCGCAGCTTGGCGATGGAGACGATCGTCGCCGCGGAGCCGTAACCGGCGCTCAGGCCGTTCGGCTTGCTCCTCGCGTGGGCGATGAAGTCCTTGAGCGTCGAGGCGGGGAAGTCGCTGCGCACGAGCAGCACCATCGAGGTGGTGATGAGCCGCACGATCGGAGCGAAATCCTTCACCGGGTCGAACGGCAGCGACTTGAACAGCGCGACGTTCGCCGCGTGGGGCGTATTCGTGGTGAGCAGAATGGTGTAGCCGTCGGGCGCCGCGCGCGCCACCTCCGCGGTGCCGACGTTCGCGAGCGCGCCCGCGACGTTGGCGACGATCACCGGCTGCCCGAGCGCCTCCTGCATCTCGCGCGCGACCACGCGGCCGACGCTATCCGGCGAGCTGCCGGGGCCGTAAGGTACGACGAGCCTGACCGCGTGGTTCGGATAGCCCTGCGCGCACGCCTGTCCCGCGGCGAGGGCGAGGCATGCGGCGAGAACGCGATGCCAGGCAGGTATCATCGATTTCCCCCACCAGGAGAATCCGGCCATGGACACGCAGGAACTCTACAGTCGCGGCATTGCCGTTCGCAAGCAGATCTTCGGAGCCGAGGCGGTCGAGAAGCGCATGGGCGCCCTCGGCGAGTTCGGCGCGCCGCTGCAGAACATGATCAACGCCTACGCCTACGGCGACATCTGGTCGCGGCCCGGCCTCGAGCGCAGGATCCGCAGCCTGGTGGTCCTCGGGATGAATGCGGCGATCAACCGCGCCGCCGAATTCAAGGTGCACCTCAATGGCGCGCTCAACAACGGCTGCACGCCCGACGAGATCCGGGAGGTGTGCCTGATGGTCGCGCTGTATGCCGGCATCCCGGCCGCGAATGATGCGCACCGGATCGCGCTCGAGACCTTCCGCGAAAGAAAAATCGATGTGTGAATGAATAGCCGACCGCACTGCCTGAGACATGACTATCCGTCGCACGATGTTCGTGCTTGCAGTCCCGGATCTCGCCCGCTCGGCCGCGTTCTATCGCGATGTGCTCGGCTTCGAGGTGAGGGACATGGGCGATCCCGGCTGGCGCATGTATGTGCGCGACGAATGCCGGATCATGGCTGGCCAGTGCCCCGACGCTATTCCGCCCGCCGAGCTCGGCGACCATTCTTATTTTGCGTACCTCGTGGTCGACGCCGTGGACGCCTGCCACGAGCGCGTCGCGTCCGCGGGCGCCGAAATCATCAAGGCGCTTGCCACCGAGAAATGGGGGATGCGCGAGTTCGGGCTGCGCACGATCGACGGTCATCGCATCATGGTTGGGCAGGAGGTCAAATGAGCAATGGCGCCTACCGATGGCCGACGACGACCTCGCTTATCTGAATGACCGGGGCGAGATCGGTGTAGTTGGCGATGTCGGCCATGATCTCCTTCGCGTGGGGGCCAAAGCTGGCCTGAAATCGTTCCACCGAGTCACAGAAGATATGGCACATGCCCACGTAGGGAGCCGAGCTGCCCGGCTCGCCGCCGGCGAAGCCTTTGTCGATCGTGTAGTACAAACAGGAATCGCCCATACGCGTCTTTACCAGCGGCATGTGCTTGTCGCGATAGTACGCGTGATCGAATCTGGCTCCTGCAGTGTTCGGGTACATCACGCTGACCTTGATCATGAGAGGCCTCCTCTTTGAGTGAGCGCACAGCATAGGAGTGCCACGGTGCGCGAGCAAGTACGGTTATCGTAGGTTCCTGATGCTTCAGCGAACGAGTGATTGCGGCTGCTACTCTTTTCCTCATCGTGTCGGCCTGCGCCTCCACGAGCGTGGAAAGGACCGGCGCGACGATGCACGAGCCGTTCTGCAGGGAGGGCGCCGCTCGAGCGGGCT
>JBJMWH010000590.1:0-7110 GCA_045810245.1 Burkholderiales bacterium
GATATCCGCCACGTCGCGCTTCGTGGTCGCGACCATGGCCGGCGCATCGCCGATATAGCCGACCTGGAGCCGGTTGGCCAGCATGGCGTTGAAGACCGGGAAGCCGACGAGGGTCACCTCCCAGCGGACCGTGCTTCCGGCGGGCAGATATTTCTTCCAGAGCTCCTTCTTCTTGATGACGGTGCCCGACCAGCCGCCGTTCCAGGACGGGAAGTAGCCCACGCCGATCTCTACGGGCGCTCCTTTCGCCTGCTGGGCCAACGCCGGCGAAGCTCCAACCAAAACAGCCAGGACCATCGTCAGCAGGCCTAGAACGGACCGCTTCATCACGCACTCCTAATCGTTAAGGCACGGCAGTCTGGCAGCCCATGTCTCCGCCTGCAACTGCGCTACGATTGTTCCCGGGAGGGGTATGCGTGCAACCGCAGTAGCGGCGAGCGCCGTATTGGCCGCGAGCGCTCTGATGGGCTGTGCGACGAAGTCGACTACGGCCGGGCGCGGCTGGAATCTCGACCAGTGCGCGGATTCGCCTTCCGCCACGGTCGACCTGACGCGCCCGGACGGCGCGCTGGCAGCGTCCGTTCCCCGCGAATCGTGCATCGCGCTTCGATCGGCGGCGCAGAAAATCCAGGCGCAGGCGGACTTTCGGCTGACCCGCCTTTATGTGGCGGATGTGAAGGCGCCGAACGCGTTCGCGACCCGCGACAAGTCCGGCAATCCGGTGGCGGCGGTGACGCTCGGGATGCTGACGGCGATCGGGCCGGATGAAGCCGCGTGGGCCGGGCTGCTGGGCCACGAGATCGGGCATCACGTAAGAAGGCACAGCGAAGGCCGCAAGAGCGCCGCGACCTCGGCGAGCGTGACGGGCAACGTGCTCGCAAACGTCATCTCGTACTCGATCCCGGGGATCGGAGGGCTGATCGGCGGGACACTCGCTGGAACCGCGGCCCAGAACGCCGTGTACGGCGCCTACACGAGGCCGCAGGAAGCCGAAGCCGACGAGGTCGGCCTGAAATGGATGGTCGCGGCCGGCTACGATCCGCAAGGGATGCTGCGCCTGTTCAAGGCGCTGTCGGCCGGCGGAGCGTCGTCGATGCCCGCGTTCTTGTCCACCCATCCGGCGAACGAGGAGCGGGCGCGCAGGGTCGAGGCGTTTATCGCCTCGTCCGGCACTGGATTTGCCGCGCCATCGGAGTAGATTTGCGCGTACAGGAGGTGCCATGCTCCCATCGCTCGGACGCCGCAGGTTCCTGACCCAGGCCGGAATGGCGCTCGCCGCAGTCGAGACGATCGATCACTTCGGGCCGTGCTGCGCGCTCGCCGCAGATGCGAGCACGGCGGAGAAGGATCTGTTCGAGCTGAAGAAGGTCGGCGACGGGGTCTACGCCGCGATCGCGGCGCCGCGCTTCAAGACGAACTGCAACGCCGCGGTGATCCTCACCAACGACGGCGTGATCGTGGTCGATTCGCACTCCAAGCCCTCGGCGGCGGCGGCGCTGCAGCGCGAGATCCAGTCGGTCACGAAGCTGCCGGTGCGCAAGATCATCAACACCCACTTCCACTGGGACCACACGCAGGGCAACCAGGCCTACACGCAGGCGAATCCCAAGGTCGAGATCATCGCGTCCGAGCGCACGCGCGCCAATCTCGCGAGCGCCGACGCCGGGGCGGGCGGCTATGGCTATATCGAGAAGCAGCTCGCGGCGGTGCCGAAGGAGATCGACAAGCTGAAGGAGGACGTGGTGCGCGCCAAGGACGCCGAGCAGAAGAAGCGGCTCGAGGCGAACCTGCAGCAGGCGCAGGCGTATTACGAGGAGCTGAAGAACATCAAGCCGCCGCTGCCCACGCGGACGCTGACGAAATCGGTGACGCTGAAGGAGGGCGGCCGCGAGATCCAGATCCTGCTTCTGGGCCGGGCGCACACCGACGGCGACGTGTTCATCTACCTGCCGAAGGAGAAGGTGGTCGCCACCGGCGACGCGCTCATCGACTGGATGCCGTTCCTGAACGACGGCTATCCCGAGGATTGGGTGAAGACGCTCGACGCGCTGGATCGCTTCGACTTCGCCCAGGTCGTGCCTGGGCACGGCGACGTGGTGCCGAAGGAGCAGCTCACCTTCTTCCGCGGCTACCTCAGCGATCTCATCGCGGGGGTGAAGGGCGCCGCCAAGGAAGGCGCGAGCCTGGACGAGATGAAGAAGACGCTCGCCGAGCGCCTCGCGCCCAAGTACGAGCAACGGATGTCGAAGCATCCGGTCGGCCAGTACCGCGAGCGCGTCGGCACCAACATCGAGATGGTGTACCGCAAGGTGGTGCAGAAGGCCTGAGCCGCGACGTACATTAGACTGCGTTTGGGTATGAACGCGGTCATTATCCTCTGGGCCGCCGTGGCGGGCGCGGCGCTGGCGATCGCGGCGCTCCACGGGCTGCTGTGGCTTCTGGATCGCCGCGGCCTCGCGAGCCTGGCCGTCTGCGCCGTCGCGATCGGCGTGGCGGGACTCTCCATCACCGAGCTCGGCATGATGTATTCCAGGTCGCCCGCCGAGTACGGCGACTGGGTGTGGTGGTTTCACCTTCCGAACTTTCTCGCGGTGGTGGGCCTGGTGGCCTTCGTGCATCTGCAGTTCGGCACCGGCCGTGCATGGCTCGCCGGCGCGATCGTCGCCCTGCGGGCGCTCGTGCTCGGTGTCAATTTTTTCGTGCACCCCAACGTCACGTGGAGCGAGATCTCCGCGCTGAGCACCATCTCGTTTCTCGGCCAGCAGGTCTCGGTCGTGGCGAGCGCGCGGGTGCGATGGCCCTTCCAGTTGGCGGGCACCGTGGCGAGCCTCCTGTTCATCCTCTACGTCGCGGATGCGTTGGCGAAGGCCTGGCGCGAAGGAGATGCCGAAACGCGGCGCAAAGCCGTGATCATCTGCGGCGGCATCCTCGCCTTCATCGTGCTCGCCATCGGGGAAGCGCAGCTCGTGGTGTGGAGCCAGGTCCGCATGCCGATCGTGGTCGCGCCGCCGTTTCTGATCCTGATGGCGGCGATCACCTACGAGCTCAGCCGCGGCATCGTGGCTTCGGTGCGCATGGAGCGCGAGGCGCAGCACTTGCGCGACGAGCTGGCGCGCGTCTCGCGCATCAATACGGTGAGCCAGTTGTCCGCCTCGCTGGCGCACGAGATGCGCCAGCCGCTCACGGCGATCTTGGCCAATGCCCAGGCCGCTCAAAGGCTGCTGGAGGCCGGCAAGATCGACGCGCCGGAGCTGCGTGCGATCCTCGACGACGTGTGCGCCGCCGCGGGGCGGGCAGACGCCGTGCTCGAGCGCACGCGAGCCCTCATGAACCGCAGCCGCATCGAGTTCCGCGACGTGTCAGTGACCGCCGTAGCGCGCGACGTTCTCGCCCTCCTGCGGACCGACGCCATCCAGCGCGGGGTCACGGTCGAGTCGTTCGTACCCGAGGCCATCCCCCTGGTTCGCGCGGACCGGGTGCAGGTTTCTCAAGTGCTGCTCAACCTCGTGGTCAATGCGATGGACTCCGTTTTGGCCCAATCGGCCCGCGAGCGCAGGGTGAGCATCGAGGCAAGGCGTGGGAGCGACGATCTTGTCGAAGTCGCGGTGGTGGATTCCGGGACCGGAATCCCCGGCCACATCCTGCCTCGGGTATTCGAGGCCTTCGTGACGAGCAAGGCAACCGGGCTCGGGATCGGACTGGCCGTGTCGCGGGCAATCGTCCAGTCGCACGGCGGGGAGCTGCGCGCGGAGAACAATCCGGACGGCGGCGCGACCTTCAAATTCACGCTCCATGCAGCGACGCCACGCGCGGCCAAGCAAGCCGCCGGTTGATCGAGTCACTTGCCGGCTCGGCGTCGCGCTCGCTTGCGGCTGCCGGGCGCCTCGACTTCGATCTCGCTCCTCTTGAGCAGGTAATCCAGGCCGCCGACGCGGTACCAGCGGTAGCCGTAGGGCTCGAGCAGCACATCATGCCGCCCGCGATCATTGGCGCGGCTGTGGTCCTCGGTCAGGAGGTTCACCAGCAGCTTGCCCTGGTCCTGCGGCAGCCCGGCGGAAAACGAGATCTCGCGCGGCCGGGCGTCGAGGTTGTGGAGGAACAGGACCGAGTTGTTGCGCCAGTCGTAGCGCATGCCGAGCACCGAATGGGTGCCGGTGTTCAGCACCTCGAAATCGCCCCAGCCGACTTCGGGAACCTCTTTCCTCATGCGGATGATGCGCTCGGTCCAGTTCAGCATCGAGTGGGCGTCGCGCCGCTGCTCGGCGGCATTGACGTGCTCGTAGCCGTAGGGTCCCTTGTCGATCACCGGGAGAATGGGCTTGGCGCTCTTGGTGAAGCCGGCGTGCGGCTCGGTGGACCACTGCATCGGCGTGCGCGCGCAGTTGCGCTCGGGCAATTCGAGGTTGTCGCCCATGCCGAGCTCGTCGCCGTAGCGCAGCACCGGGGTGCCCGGCAGCGTGAACATCAGGCTGTAGGCGAGCTCGATCCGGCGCCGGTCGCCGGCCAGCATCGGCGCGAGGCGCCGGCGGATGCCGCGGTCGTAGAGCTGCATGCTCTTCTCCGGCCCGAACGCGTTGAACACCGCCTGGCGCTGCGCTTCGGTGAGACGGCCGAGGTCGAGCTCGTCGTGGTTGCGCAGAAAGCTGCCCCATTGCGCGGTCGAGGGCCGGGGCTTGGTCTTTTCCATCGCCTTCGCCAGCGGACGCCAGTCGGCCGCGGCGAGCGCGTAGAAGAGATTCTGGTTGACCTGGAAGTTGAACATCATCTGCATGCGCTCGCCCTCGTCGCCGAAGTAATCCAGGTCGGTCTTCGGCAGCACGTTGGCCTCGGCGAGGATGATCGAGTCGCCCTGGCGCCACTGCAGGAACTCGCGCAGGTCGCGCAGCATGTCGAACTGCTCGAGCGGCTTCCTCACGTCCGCGCCTTTCGTGCCGATGACGAAGGGCACCGCGTCCATGCGGAATCCCGACACGCCGAGCTGGATCCAGAACCCCATGATCTTCAGGATCTCGGCGAGCACGTGCGGATTCGAGGTGTTGAGGTCGGGCTGGAAATCGTAGAAGCGGTGGAAGTAGTAGAGCCGCGCCTCCTTGTCGTAGCTCCAGGTGGTCTTCTGCACGCCGGGAAACACCATTCCCTGGTCGGCGTGCGGCGGCTTTTTCTTCGACCACACGTACCACTCGCGGTACTTCGAGCGCGGGTCGCGGCGCGCCTCCTGGAACCACGCGTGCTCGTTCGAGGTATGGTTGACCACGAGGTCGATCAGCACCCGCATGCCGCGCTGCTTCGCGCCGTGGGTGAACTCGACGAAGTCGCCGAGGGTGCCGTAGCGCGGGTCGACGGCGTAATAGTCCGAGATGTCGTAGCCATCGTCGCGGCAGGGCGACTTCTGGAACGGCATGAGCCACAAGGCAGTGACGCCGAGCCCGTGCAGGTAATCCAGCCGGCGCATCAACCCCTGGAAGTCGCCGATGCCGTCGGCGTTCGAGTCCATGTAGGTGCCGACGTTCAGACAGTAGACAACGGCGTTCTTGTACCAGAGGTCGTTGATCATGCGAAAACTCTACTGCTTCGGGCGTAGCGCTTGCTACCCGGGGGCATGTACCTGTGGTGGCAGCGCGGCATCATCTACCAGGTGTATCCGCGCTCGTTCATGGACGCGAACGGCGACGGCGTCGGCGATCTCGCCGGCGTGCTGTCGCGTCTCGATTACCTCGAGTGGCTGGGCGTGGACGCGCTCTGGCTCGCGCCGATCTATCCCTCGCCCATGTCGGACTTCGGCTACGACGTGGCCGATTACACCGGAGTGGACCCGCTCTTCGGCACGCTCGAGGACTTCGACCGCCTGGTGCGGGCGGCGCATGCGCGCAGTCTCAAGGTGATCCTGGATTTCGTCCCGAACCACAGCTCGGACCAGCACCCGTGGTTCAGGGCGTCGCGCCGCTCGCGCGACGATCCGAAGCGCGACTGGTACCTCTGGCGCGATCCGGCGCCGGGCGGCGGGCCGCCGAACAATTGGCTGTCCTGCTTCGGCGGCAGCGCCTGGCAGTACGACGAGCGCACCGGCCAGTACTACTATCACGCGTTCCTCGCCGGGCAGCCCGATCTCAACTGGCGCAATCCGCGCGTCGTTGAGGCGATGCTCGGCGTGCTGCGCTTCTGGCTCGGGCGCGGGGTCGACGGGTTCCGCGTCGACGTGCTCTGGCATCTCGTCAAGGATGCGAATTTCCCCGACAACCCGCCGAACGCGGCCTGGCGCGCCGGCATGGACCCTTACCAGGCGCTCGTCCCGGTGCACACCACCGACCTGCCCGAGGTGCACGGCATCGTGGCCCGGATGCGCGCGCTGCTCGACGAGTACCGCGAGCGCGTGCTGATCGGCGAGATCTACCTCCCGGTCGAGCGGCTGGTGAAGTACTACGGCGCCGATCTGCGAGGCGCGCACCTGCCGTTCAACTTCCAGCTCATCCACGCGCAGTGGGATGCTGCTCACCTCGCGCGGCTCATCCGGGAGTACGAGCAGGCGCTTCCCGAGGGTGCCTGGCCGAACTGGGTGCTCGGCAACCACGATCAGCATCGCATCGCCTCGCGGGTGGGACCGGCGCAGGCGCGCGTGGCGGCGATGCTTCTCCTCACCCTGCGCGGGACGCCGACGCTTTATTACGGCGACGAGATCGGCATGCAGGACGTGCCGATTCCGGCGCAGCGGGTGCGTGATCCGTTCGAGCGCAACCTGCCCGGCCGCGGGCTCGGCCGCGATCCCGAGCGTACCCCGATGCAGTGGAGCTCGGACACGCAGGCCGGCTTTACCCGCAGCGAGCCGTGGCTCCCCGTCGCTTCCGACCACCGCGATGTGAACGTGGCTGCGCAGCGCGACGATGCGAACTCCATGCTGACGCTCTACAGGCGCCTCATCGCGTTGCGGCGCGCAGAACCGGCGCTGGAAGTCGGCCGCTTCGAGCTCGTCGAAACGCAAGGCGAAGTTCTCGCCTACATCCGGCGTTCGCGCAGAGGCGAGAGTGACTTTCTGATCGCCCTGAATCTCGATGCGCAGCCCGGCGGGGTGAAGCTGCGGACGATTGACCGCGGCGGGGCGATTGCGCTGTCCAC
>JBJMWH010000591.1:0-6545 GCA_045810245.1 Burkholderiales bacterium
GGACGAGGCCACGGTGTTCGCCGACCCCAACGACCGGGCGAGCCAGGAGTCGGACATGGCGCTCGAGCTTCGCAACCGCGACCGCGAGCGCAAGCTCATCAAGAAGATCGACGAGACCATCGCGCGCATCGACGCCAACGAGTACGGCTACTGCGACAGCTGCGGCGTCGAGATCGGCCTGAAGCGCCTGGAAGCGCGCCCCACCGCGACGCTGTGCATCGACTGCAAGACGCTCGACGAGCTGCGCGAGCGGCAGGTCGCGAAGTAAACGGTTCTTTCTCCAGCCGCTGCGGGTCGCCACCCTCCTTCTCATCGCCGCCCTGCCGGCATTCGCGCAGAACCTGGCCGACCCCGGCCGCCGCGTGCCGGAGAACGAGCTGCGGCTCGAGTTGCCGAAGCGCGATGCCACGGAGGAGGCGCGCTCGTTTGCGGTGAAGCCGCCCCCGCCGCGCGCCGCCGATCCGCGGGTCTGCGAGAGCGCGCGCGTCAACCGGGAGCTCGCGTGCGGCGCGCCCTACTCCTACAGGTCGCGCAGCCAGATCTGCACCGAGGCCTACGCGGTCTACCGCGACAGCTGCGGCTAGAAGGGGTCTGACCCCTTTTTCAGATTAGCCGTTACGCGTTCTGCTTGGCGGACTGTTCCTGTTCCTTCACGGCCTTCATCGACAGCCGCACGCGCCCCTTGTCGTCGGCCTCGAGCACTTTCACCTTCACGATCTGGCCTTCCTTCAGGTGGTCGGACACGGCGTTGACGCGCTCGTGGCTGATCTGCGAGATGTGCAGCAGGCCGTCGCGCCCCGGCAGCAGCTGGATGATGGCGCCGAAATCGAGCAGGCGCAGCACCGGGCCCTCGTAGATCTTGCCGACTTCGACGTCGGCGGTGATGTCGAGGATGCGCTTTTTCGCCGCTTCGCCGCCCTCGGCGGAGACGCAGGCGATGGCGATCGTGCCGTCGTCCTCGATCTCGATGGTGGTGCCGGTCTCTTCCTGGATGCCGCGGATCACGACGCCGCCCTTGCCGATGACGTCGCGGATCTTGTCCGGGTTGATCTTCAGCTTGATGATGCGCGGCGCAAAGGTCGAGAGCTCGGTGCGCGAGCCCTCGATCGCCTGCTTCATGATCTCGAGGATCTGCAGCCGCGCCTCGCGCGCCTGGTCGAGCGCCACCTTCATGATGCCCTTGTTGATCGACTCGATCTTCAGGTCCATCTGCAGCGCGGTGACGCCCTTGTCGGTGCCGGCGACCTTGAAGTCCATGTCGCCGAGGTGGTCCTCGTCGCCCAGGATGTCCGAGAGCACCGCGAAGCGGTTGCCTTCCTTGATGAGACCCATGGCGATGCCGGCGACGTGCGCCTTGATCGGCACCCCGGAATCCATCAGCGCGAGGCTGCCGCCGCACACCGAGGCCATCGACGAGGAGCCGTTCGACTCGGTGATCTCGGACACCACGCGGATCGAGTAGCCGAAGTCCTCCTGCGTCGGAAGAAGGCCGACCAGCGCCCGCTTGGCCAGGCGGCCATGGCCGATCTCGCGGCGTTTGGACGGCCCGATGCGGCCGGTTTCGCCGGTGGCGTAAGGCGGCATGTTGTAGTGCATCATGAAGCGCTCGCGATATTCGCCGGCCAGCGCGTCGATGATCTGCTCGTCGCGCCCGGTGCCGAGGGTGACCGTGACGAGGGCCTGCGTCTCGCCGCGTGTGAACAGCGCGGAGCCGTGCGTTCGAGGTAATACCCCAACTCTTACCGAAATGGGTCTGACCGTGCGGGTGTCCCGGCCGTCGATGCGCGGCTCGCCGTCGAGGATCTGACCGCGCACGATCTTCGACTCGAGGTTGAAGTAGATGTCCTTGAGCTCGTGCGGGTCGATCTCGACGCCGATCTGCTTCGCCTCTTCGGCAAGGCGCTCGGCGGTGGTCTTGCGGATTTCCTGCAGGCGCGCGTTGCGCACCTGTTTCTGCTTCATGCTGAAAGCCTCGCGCAGGTTCGCCTCGGCAAGCTCTGCTACGCGGCTGATGAGCGACTCGTTCTTCGGCGGGGCCTTCCATTCCCAGGCCGGCTTGCCCGCCACTTCGGCGAGTTCGTGGACCGCCTGGATCGCCGCCTGCATGTGCTCGTGGCCGTAGACCACGCCGCCCAGCATGATGTCCTCCGGGAGCTCGAGCGCCTCGGACTCGACCATCATCACGCCCTGCTCGGTGCCCGCCACCACGAGGTTCAGCTTCGATTCCTTGAGCTGGCTCATCGTCGGGTTGATCACGTACTCGCCGTTGACGTAGCCGACGCGCACCGCGCCGATCGGCCCGTTGAACGGGATGCCCGAGAGCGTCAGAGCAGCCGACACCGCGAGCATCGCCGGGATGTCGGAATCGACCTCGGGGTTGAGCGACAGCACGGTCGCCACCACCTGGACTTCGTTGAAGAAGCCGTCCGGGAAGAGCGGCCGGATGGGACGGTCGA
This sequence comes from Burkholderiales bacterium, assembly GCA_045810245.1. Taxonomy (GTDB): domain Bacteria; phylum Pseudomonadota; class Gammaproteobacteria; order Burkholderiales; family SG8-39; genus SCGC-AG-212-J23. The sequence goes on from JBJMWH010000591.1 coordinate 2,457, forward strand.
TGAGCCGCGAGGTCAGGGTCTCCTTCTCGGAGGGCCGGCCTTCGCGCTTGAAGAAGCCGCCGGGGATCTTGCCCGCGGCGTAGGTCTTCTCGACGTAGTCGACGGTGAGCGGGAACCAGTCCTGGCCGGCCTTGGGCTCTTTCGCGGCGACCACGGTGGCGAGCACCACCGTATCGTCCATGGTGCAGACCACCGAGCCGTGGGCCTGGCGCGCGATCTCGCCGGTTTCGAAGGTGACGTCGTGGCTGCCGTAGCGGAATGTCTTTTTGATCGGGTTCAAAGGGAGTCCTTTTGCGTGGCGCGCAAACAAAAAGCGCTCATCGCGGCGATGAGCGCTCTCTTCACTACGCCATCTGAAGATCTACTTGCGTAGGCCGAGCTTCTCGATCAGACCACGGTACTTGTCCGCGTCCGTGCGCTTGAGATAGTCGAGGAGCTTGCGGCGCTGGCTGACCATCACGAGCAGCCCGCGGCGCGAATGAAAATCCTTGACATGGGTCTTGAAGTGCTCGGTGAGGCCGTTGATGCGCTCGGTGAGGAGCGCGACCTGCACTTCCGGCGACCCCGTATCCTTGCCCGAGCGCTGATAGTTCTTCACGACTTGCGCCTTCTGTGCAACCTGCAATGCCATCTCGCTCTCTCTTCACTTTTGTGAGCCGGCGATTTTAACCGAAGCGCGCAGCCCGTCACAAGGTTTTTGGATGTTTATCAGCCACTTGCGCGACCAAGCGGAGCGGCCGTAGCGTGCCACCGGGGGCCATCCGCGCCAGGCCGATCACCGCGCCGCCCGCGCCGTAGACCGCGCACAGCCCTTCTCCCGGAAAGGATTCAAGGGATTGGCCGTTGCGGAAGCGCGCTTCCTGAACGGCGTCGAGCTCGGCGCGCGGCAGACCGGCGAGCAGCGCCGCGAGCGTCATCAGGTGCTCTGTGCGACCCGGGGAGGACAGTGCGTCCAGGGAAACCGCGTCCTCGACGCGCCAGCGGCCCGAGGCGGTGCGCCGCAGGGCCGCGAGGTGCGCGCAGGTCCCCAGGGCTTCGCCGATGTCCTCGGCCAGGGTCCGCACGTACGTTCCCTTGCTGCACTTGATGCGCAGCTCAACCTGGGGCAATTCCGACTTCATGACCTCGACGGCGTCGATGCGCACCCGCCGCCTTTCGCGCGCGACCGTCTCGCCCCTGCGGGCCAAAGCATAGAGCGGCACGCCGCCTCGCTTCAGCGCCGAGTGCATCGGCGGCATCTGCTCGATCTCCCCCTTGAAACTCTGCAACACGCGCAACAGATCCGGTTGGGAAACCTGCACCGCCTTTCGTTCGATCACCTCGCCTTCGGCGTCCCCGGTGGCGGTCTTTTCGCCCAGCTTGAGCGTAGCGAGGTACTCCTTGTCGTCTTCCAGCAGATGCCCGGCGAACTTGGTGGCCTCGCCGAACAGGACGATCAGCAGGCCTGACGCGAGCGGGTCGAGCGTGCCGGCGTGGCCCGCCTTCGTCGCTTTGAAGGCGCTCTTCGCCGCCTGGAGGGCACGGTTCGAGCTGATGCCCACCGGTTTGTCGAGGAGCAGCCCCCCGTCGATCATTGCAAGAGGGTGTCGCTCACTGCTTGGTGGAGTCGATCAGGCGTGAGAGCCGGTCGCCGCGCTCGACCGACTCGTCGTATTCGAAGCGCAACTCCGGCGTGGTGTAGAGCTTGATGCGCCGGGCGAGCTGCGAGCGCAGGAATCCAGCGGCGCGCTTGAGGCCCTTCGCAGCCTCTGCCACGTGGCCGGAGTCGAGCGTGGTGAAAAAGACCTTGGCATGGGAGAAGTCGGGCGACACGTCGACCCCGGTCAACGTGATCATGCCGACGCGCGGGTCGCGCAGCTCGCGCTGCACGAGCTCCGAGAGCTCGCGCTGGATCAGGTCACCGAGTTTCTGCGTCCGCCCGCTCGATCTTTGCCGCTTCACCCGTTTGTCAGAGGCTCCGGGCCACTTCCACCACCTCGAACACCTCGAACTGGTCGCCCTCCTTGATATCGGCGAAGTTCTTGAGCGACATGCCGCACTCGAAGCCCGCCTTCACCTCGCGCACGTCGTCCTTGAATCGCTTGAGCGAGTCGATGTCGCCGGTGTGGATGACCACGTTGTCGCGCAGCACCCGCACCTGGGCGCTTCGCTTGACCATGCCTTCCTGAACGTAGCAGCCCGCGACGGTGCCGATCTTCGAGATGCGGAATACCTGGCGCACCTGGACCATACCGAGCACCGATTCCTTCTTCTCGGGCGCGAGCATTCCGGAGAGCGCCGCCTTCATCTCCTCGACCGCGTCGTAGATGATGTTGTAGTAGCGCACCTGGATGCCGGCCGACTCGATCAGCTTTCTCGCGGTGGCGTCGGCGCGGGTGTTGAAGCCGATGATCACGGCGCGCGCGGCCATCGCCAGGTTGACGTCCGACTCGGTGATGCCGCCGACCCCGGCGTGCACCACGCTCACCTTGACCTCGTCGGTGGCCAGGCGCGTCAGGGCGTGGACCAGCGCCTCCTGCGAGCCCTGCACGTCGGACTTGATCACCAGCGTCAGGACCTTCTTCTCGCCCTCGCCGATCTGTCCGAACATGTTCTCGAGCTTGGTCGCGTGCTGCTTGGCGAACTTCACGTCGCGGAACTTGCCCTGGCGGAAGTTGGCGATCTCGCGCGCCTTCCTCTCGTCGGCGATCACCATCATGTCCTCGCCGGCGTTCGGCACCTCGGAGAGTCCCTGCACCTCGACCGGGATCGAGGGGCCGGCTTCCTGCACCGCCTTGCCGTTCTCGTCGAGCATCGCGCGCACCCGGCCGTAGACCGCGCCCGTCAGCACGATGTCGCCGCGCTTGAGCGTGCCGGATTGCACCAGCAGCGTCGCGACCGGGCCGCGTCCCTTGTCGAGGCGCGCCTCGATCACCACGCCTCTGGCGGGCACGTCGGTGGCGGCGCGGAGCTCGAGGACTTCAGCCTGCAGCAGCACCTGCTCGAGGAGCGCGTCGACGCCCTGGCCGGTCTTCGCCGACACCGGCACCACGGGCGAGTCGCCGCCGTATTCCTCCGGCACCACGCCGTGCGTGAGCAGCTCCTGCTTCACCTTCTCGGGATTGGCTTCGTGCTTGTCGATCTTGTTCATCGCCACGACCAGCGGCACTTCTGCGGCCTTGGCGTGGTTGATGGCTTCGATGGTCTGCGGCATGACGCCGTCGTCGGCCGCCACCACCAGGATGACGATGTCGGTGGCCTGCGCGCCGCGCGCCCGCATGGCGGTGAACGCCTCGTGGCCCGGGGTATCGAGGAAGGTCACCACGCCGCGCGGGGTTTCCACGTGGTAGGCGCCGATGTGCTGGGTGATGCCGCCGGCCTCGCCGGCCGCCACCTTGGTGGTGCGGATGAAGTCGAGGAGCGAAGTCTTGCCGTGGTCGACGTGGCCCATCACCGTCACCACCGGCGGACGCGGCTTGAGCTCGGCCTCGGCCGGCTCGTCGCTCTCGACGAGGTAGGACTCGGGGTCGTCGAGCTTGGCGGCCTTGGCCTTGTGGCCCATCTCCTCCACCAGGATGATGGCGGTCTCCTGGTCGAGCACCTGATTGATCGTCGCCATGGTGCCGAGCTTCATCAGCGCCTTGATGACCTCGGCGGCCTTCACCGACATGCGGTGGGCAAGCTCGCCGACGGTGATGGTCTCGGGCACCGCGACCTCCCGCACCAGCGGCTCCGTGGGCGCCGCGAACGCGGTCTGCTCGCCGCTTGCGCTCCCCCGGTGCCTGCCGCCGCCGCGGGCATGCCAGCCGCCGACGCCGCCGCCGGCGTCGCCGCGCGTCTTGATCTGGCGCCGGCGCACGGAATCGTCGCGCAGCACCGTGGTGGTCTTCGCCTTCTTCGGCTTCTTGTCGGTCTTCGCATCGCCGGTCGCGGGCTTGGGCGCATGCAAGGTGGTGGCTGGCGTGGTTCCCGGCGCCGCCGCGGCTTCGGCCGCCGCCTTCTGCTCCGCTTCCTTGCGCTCGCGCTCCTGCTTCTCGCGCAGCTCCGCTGCCTGCAGCTCGGCGAGCTGCTGCTGGCGGCGCGCTTCTTCTTCGCGCAGCTGGATCTCTT
>JBJMWH010000592.1:0-3575 GCA_045810245.1 Burkholderiales bacterium
GGCGCGCTCGGCTACGGCGCGGCAGCGATCTGGGGCCTGATCCAGGCCGAGGTGCAGGAGCGGCGCGCCTGGCTGACGAAGGAGCGCTACCTCGAGGGGATGGCGCTGGTGAACGTGCTGCCCGGCGCGCCGGCGATGCAGATGTGCATTTTCGTCGGCCACGAGCGCGCCGGCTGGTGGGGCGGCGTCCTCGCCGGCTTCGCTTTCAAGGCGCCGGCTTTCGCGAGCATGCTTGCGCTGAGCGTCGTCAGCTCCGCCTACGGTGGGCTGCCGCTCATGCGCGACGCCTTCTACGGGCTCGGCCCGGTCGTGCTGGGCGTCTTCATCGTCGCGATCTACCGGCTCGGCAGGACGGCGATCAAGGGTCTCGGCTCAGCGCTCATCGCGCTGGTCGCAGCCGCGGCCGCGGCGTTCTCGCTCATAGGCGTGGCCGGCATCTTCCTCCTCGCTGGCTGCGCGGGCGTGGCGCTGCATCACTCGCGCAGGCAAGGGCTGTTCGCTGCCCTCGCCGCGGCGTGCCTGATCGCGGCCGAACGCTTCGCCGAGTCGTTGCTCGCCGGCGGCACCTCGGCCGCCGGCTCCGGCCAGGCTGGCCTGTGGGACATCACGGTCTTCTTCTTCAAGGTTGGTGCGCTGACGTTCGGCGGCGGCATGTCGATCATCGCCTTCGTGCAGGACCAGGTGGTGAACTACCTGCACTGGATCAGCGCCCAGGAATTCATCGAGTGCCTCACCCTCAGCCAGTTCACGCCGGGGCCGATCATCATGGTGGCGGCGTACATCGGCTACAAGATCGCCGGCATCGCGGGCGCGAGCGTGGCGGCGCTCGCGATCTTCCTGCCCTCTTTCATCCTGATGCTGTCGATCCTTCCGGTGCTGGAGCGCGTGCGGCGCCTCGCCTGGGTCAAGGCGGCGATGAAGGGCATCGCCCCGGCCGTGGTCGGCGCGATCGGCGTCACCATCATCCAGCTCCTGCCGCACGCCGCGCCCGATCTTTTCACGGGTCTGCTGCTCGCGCTGACCGTGATCGCGCTCGCCGCCTGGCGGCTGCCCGTCCTGTCAGCGGTGCTCGCCGGCGGCCTGATCGGCATCGTCGCCCGCTCGAAGCTCGTCCACCGGCTGATTTCCTAGAGGAGAAACGCATGCGCTACCAACTGAAGCAGGTCTACTGCCGCCCCTGGCTGCTGGTCGGGCTCTCGCCCAAGCTGATCGAGAGCCACTACGAGAACAACTACGGCGGCGCGCTGCGCCGGCTGAACGCCATCAGCGAGCAGCTCGCCTCGCTGGACTTCGCAAACGCGCCCGGCCACCTGATCAACGGCCTCAAGCGCGAGGAGCTGGTCGCGCTCAACTCGACGCTGCTGCACGAGCTCTACTTCGCGAGCCTCGGCGGCGACGGCAAGCCGAAGCCGGCCCTCGCGGAGGCGCTGGCGCGCGACTTCGGCTCGGTCGAGCGCTGGCGCGGCGAGTTCATGGCGATGGGCTACGCCCTGGGCGGCGGATCGGGCTGGGTCGTGCTGGTCTACGTCCCGCGCGACGGCCGGCTCGTCAACCAGTTCGCCGCGGAGCACACCCAGGCGGTCGCAGGCGGGGTTCCGATCCTCGCGCTCGACATGTACGAGCACGCATATCACATCGATTTCGGCGCCAATCCGAAGGCCTACGTCGATGCGTTCATGCGCAACGTCGACTGGCAGGCGGTGCAGGAGCGCTACGAGGACGCGTTGAAGGTCGCGCCGCCGCGGCCGCTGGTGCAGAAGGAGTTCGGCGATCTGCCGGGCATCGACGTCGAGGAAGTGAGGGCGATGCTCGACACCGGCAAGCCGCTGCAGCTCATCGACGCCCGTCCGAAGCACTACGTCTCGCGCACCCAGGACATCGCCGTCGGCGCGACCTGGCGCGACCCGGAGCGGGTGCAGGAATGGATGGGCGAGCTGTCGAAGACGGAGCCGGTGGTCGTGTACTGCGTCTACGGCTTCCACGTGGGCTGCCGCGCGGCGATCACCCTGCGCGAGGCCGGCTTCGACGCCCGGTACATGAAAGGCGGCCATTCGGGCTGGAAAGCAGTCGGCGGTCCGCTCAAAATGCAGGCCTGAGGAGATCCGGCCGTTCGGCTAAACTCGCCGCTTTTCGCAAAAGCGAGGGCGGCGATGGCCGATCTGAAAGTCCTTGGAATCTGCGGCAGCCTGCGCAAGGCTTCGCTCAACATGGCGGCGCTGCGCGCCTGCAACGAACTGCTGCCGCCGGGCATGACGCTGCAGATCACGAGCATCGCCGAGCTTCCCATGTTCAACCAGGACGTCTTCGATGCCGGCATGCCCGAGCCGGTGAAGCGCCTGCGCGGCGAGATCACGGCCGCCGACGGCCTGCTGCTCGCGAGCCCCGAGTACAACTTCTCCGTCTCGGCGCCGCTCAAGAACGCGATCGACTGGGGCTCGCGCCCGCCGAACCAGGTGTTCCAGGACAAGCCGGTGGCGATGTTTTCTGCCACGCCTGGACCGCTCGGCGGCGCGCGCGTCCAGTATGACCTGCGCAGGATCCTCTCGCAGCTCTGGGCCTATCCCCTGCCGCGGCCCGAAGTGTTCATCGGCAACGCACCCTCGAAGTTCGCCGACGGCAAGCTCACCGACGAGACCACGCGCAAATTCCTGACCGAGCTCCTCGCCGGCTTCAAGGACTGGATCCTGCGGATGCAGAAGAAGTAGCCAGTGGCTTGGGCGCGCGCAGCATGAGCGCCAGGACCAAGCCGACCGCCGAAGCCACGAGCAGCGCGATGAAGGCGGAGTCATAGCTGCCGCTGTAGTCGAACACCAGCGCGCCGGCGTAGGCGCCGATGCCGCCGAAGATCTGGTGCACCATGGTGATAATGCCCGTCAGCGCGCCCAGGTGCCGGGTGCCGAAGCTCTCGCGCACGATAAGGACGGTGAGCGGCGCCGTGACAAGGAAGGTCGCTCCGAACACCAGCGCGAAGATCGCGATCGACAGCGGCGACTGATCGAGCGCGATCAGGCCGAACACCGCGATGCGCGCGCCGAAGGCGATTGCGGTCGCGGGCACCGGGCCGGCGCGGTCGCTGACAGCGCCGGCCGCAAGCACGCCGACGAGCGCGGTCAATCCCATCAGCGCGAGCAGGTTGCCCGCGACTAGCGCAGCAATGCCGCGGTCCTGGGCGAAGGCCACGACATGGGTGGCGACGAAGAAATCGTCCAGGCCGCAGATTGCGTACATGGCCACGAGCAGCCAGAAGCGGGGCGTGCGCGCGGCAGCGGCGAGATCCAGGCCGGTGCGTTGCGCGCCGGCTGCGCCGGGCGGCTTCATGCCGGGCAGCGCCGGCGCGAGCAGCGGCAGCATCACCAAGTGCGCTGCGGCGAGCCAGACGAATACCGCGCGCCAGCCGATCTCGACCAGCACCGCGGCCAGCGCCGCGATCATCACGAGCTGCCCAACGCTCGTTCCGGAGATCACCGCCGCGTTGGCGAGCCCGGCGCGCCGCGGCGCCGAGCGCGTGACCACGACGCCCACCGTGATGAGCGAAGCCGCGCCGATGCCGATCGCGAAGACCACGCCGTAAAGGA
>JBJMWH010000593.1:0-4468 GCA_045810245.1 Burkholderiales bacterium
TTCACGGGCACGGTGCTCGGCGCGCGCGAGCCGGGGCGAGCGCAACAGCGCCGCGGCGAGGCCGCACGCCTGGTGCAGCCAGGCGCCGGCCATGACGTTCTCGAGCGCGCTCATGTTGAAGAAGATCTGCAGGTTCTGGAAGGTGCGCGCGATCCCGGCGGCGGCGAAGCGGTGCGGCGCTGCTCCAGTGAGAGGAGCGCCGTCGAAAAAGACCTCGCCCAGGTCCGGGCGCTCGATTCCAGAGAGGAGGTTGAGAAGCGTGGTCTTGCCCGCGCCGTTGGGCCCGATGATCGAATGCACTGCACCGGCCTCGATCTCGAGCGTCACGTCCTGGACGGCGTGCACCCCGCCGAAGCGTTTAGCGAGGCTTACGGCGCGCAGCATCGAGGGCTTTTTCGAGCGTCGGCACCAGGCCGCGCGGCATGAAGATCATGGTGAGCATCATCAGCGCCCCGAGCGTTACCAGCTCGTAATCCTTGAACCCGGCGAGGAGCTGCGGCAGCGTGGTGAGGACGGCTGCGCCGACCACGGCGCCGAAGGTCGAGGCCATGCCGCCGAACACCACCATCGTGACGAGCTCGATGGAGTGCAGGAACGAAGCTTTCGACGGTGTGATGAATCCCGCGTAATGGGCGGTGAGCGCGCCGGCGAGGGCGGCGAGCGCCGCCGAAAGGACGAAAGCCGTGAGCTTGTGGCGTGCCGCATCGATGCCCGCCGCTGCGGCCGCAATCTCGGCGCCGTTCAGAGCGCGCAGCGCACGCCCGCGCGGCGAGTCGATGAGGTTCTGCGCCAGCCACACCGTGACGAGCAGTACGCCGCCGACGATCCAGTACCAGGGTCGTTCTCCGGAAACCAGGAAAGCCGGAACGGCCATGCCGTCGGGTCCTCCCGTGATTCGGTCCTCGGTGGCGAGCACTTGGGAGATGATGATCCCGAGGCCGAGCGTGGCCATCGCCAGGTAGTGACCCTTCATCCGCAGGATGGGTCGACCGACGAGCCACGCGAGGACCGCGACCCCGGCCACCGCGGTCGGCAGCGAAAGCGCGGGCGGCCAGCCATAGCGTGCAGCGAGAATCGCCGAGCCGTAGGCGCCCAGGCCGAAAAATCCAGCGTGGCCGAGGCTGATCTGGCCGGCATAGCCGACAAGGAGATTCAGTCCGACGCACACGATGGCGTTCAGGCCGACGAGGATCGCGACCTCGTAGGTGTAGTTGTTCGGCAGCGCCAATGGCGCCGCCGCCACGACGAGGGCGAGGAGCGCGAGTCCCTTCCTAGACGCGCTCGGCTGCGCCGCGGCCGGCGAGGCCGTTCGGAAGGAAGACGAGCGCTGTGAGGAGGACGACGAAAGCGAAGACATCTTTGTAGGCCGAAGAGAGGTAGCCGGCGCCGAGCGCCTCGATCAGGCCGAGCGCGAGGCCGCCGGCAATGGCACCGGGGCCGCTGCCGATGCCGCCGAGCATCGCCGCGGCGAAGCCCTTGAGGCCGAGCATCACGCCGACGTCCCAGGCGGTGAAGGAGATCGGCGCGATGAGCACGCCGGCGAGCGCGCCGAGCGCCGCCGACAAGCCGAAGGAAACGAGCAGCACCCGGCGCACGCTGATACCCACGAGCTGGGCGGCGAGGCGGTTATGCGAAACGGCGAGCATCGCCTTGCCCGAGAGCGTGCGGTTGAAGAACCACCACAGCGCCGCGACGGCGGCGAGCGTCGTACCGAGCACCCAGAGCGTCTGCGGGAGCAGGGTCGCGCCGCCGATCACGAGCGGCGCCTCGCCCGAGAACGACGGCAGCGAATGAATCTTCTTGTCCCACACGAGCGCGGCGATGCCGCGGAGCAGGATCGAGGCGCCGATGGTGATGATGATAAGCGTGACGACCGGGGCGCCGCGCGCCGGCTCGACCGCGAGCTTCTCCAGCAGCAATCCGACCAGCATGCCAAGGCCCACGGCGACCACCACGCTCACTGGCAGCGGCAATCCGGCATCGACGAACACCGCCGCCGCCATGCCGCCGATCATCACGAATTCGCCCTGGGCGAAGTTGATGACGCGGCTCGCGTTGTAGATGATGGCGAAGCCGAGCGCGACCAGCGCGTAGATCGCGCCGACCGTGAGGCCCGAGAACAGTGACTGGAGAAACTGGGCGCTCAATTGCGGGGATCGACGAGCTTCCAATCGCCGCTGCGGACTTCGAGCATGCGGAACGCGCTGAGGTCGAGGCCCATGTGGTCCTGCGCCGACATGTTGACTACGCCGCCGGTGCCGACGTAGCCGCGAGTCGCCTCGATGGCGTCGCGCACACGCCCCTTGTCGGACGTACCGGCCCGGCGCATCGCCTCGAGCACGATCATCAGGCCGTCATACGCGTGCCCGCCGAAGGTCGATACCTCCTGTTTGAAGCGCCCCTCGTAATCGCGCTTGTAATTCGCGACAACCTTCTTCTGCGCGTCGGCGTCGGGAAGGGTGTCGGCGACGAGCAGCGCGGCGGCGGGCAGGCGCACGCCTTCGGCGGAGTCGCCCGCGAGCTTCACGAACTGCTTCGAGGCGACGCCGTGAGACTGGTAGAGCGGCGCGCCGATCGCGAGCTGGCGGTAGTTGCGGGTGACGATCGCCGGTCCCTGGCCGAAGCCGGCGTTCAGCACCGCCTGCACGCCGGGGGTGGCCTTGATCTTGGCGAGCTGCGCCGTCATGTCGCTGTCGCCCGCGCCGTAGCTCTCGTCCGCGACGATTTGCATGCCGGCGTTCGCCGCGACCTTCAGACACTCGGCGCGCATCGAGCGGTCGAACCCGCCGGCGCCGGAGATGAGCGCGACGCGCGTGGCGCCGCGGCCTCGCATGTCGGTAAAGATCTTCTCGCACGCCATGCGGTCGGTGTGCGGGGTCTTGAAGACCCATTTCTTGACCGGCTCGACGATCACGACGGCGCCGGCGAGCGAGATGAACGGTACTGCGGCGGCCTCGGCGAGCGGCACCGCGGCCATCGTTTCGCCGGTGGTCGATCCGCCGACCAGCGCGTCGACCTTGTCCTGCTCGATCAGCCGCTTGACGTAGGCGCGGGCCTTCTCGGCGTCGCCTGCCGAGTCATAGACATGGAGCTGGAGCCTGCGGCCGAGCACGCCGCCGGCGGCGTTCACCTTTTCCACGTACAGTTCGAGGGTCTTCTGCTCGGGATCGCCGAGAAAAGCCGCCGGCCCGGTCACGGAAAGAAACGCGCCGATGCGGATCGGCTCGGGCTGCGCGGCCGCGGTGAAGGCGAACGTCAGCGCCGCGATCGCCCAAAGGCTGCGGTAGGCCATGGATCCTCCTCCGATCTATTTGTCCGGCCACACGCTAGTCCGGATCGCGCGCGGGCTTTCTGATCCAGGTCAAACGCGGGCGACGCCCGGGTCGTTGCCGCTGTCGATTGACACTGCGGCGGCGTTTCGAGTTAACTGGCGGCCCAGGAGGAGGGGTAGCCATGAAGAACTTGAACTGCATCGCCCTCGCGGCCGCGCTCGCGGTGTCGTCCGCGGCGTTCGCGCAGAAGCGCGAGTTTTCATTTGCCTACGACCAGCCGCGCACCAGCGCGTATGGCTACGGCGCGGACTTTTTCGGCAAGAAGCTGCAGGAGCTGAGCAAGGGGACGCTCAGCACGAACCAGTACCCGGGGGCGCAGCTCGGCACCGAGGCGCAGACGCTGCAGAAGGTGCAGACCGGCGACATCGACTTCGTGCTGGTGTCGACCGCCAACTCGTCGACCATCCAGCCCGAATCGGGCGTGTTCTCGCTGCACTTCATCTTCCGCGGTCCCGAGCACGCGGTGAAGGTGCTGACCGATCCGCAGGTGGTCGCGGCGATGCGCGAGATGTACGCGGCGAAGGTGAAGGGCGCGCACATGCTGACGCTCGGCAGCCAGGGCCTGCGCAACCTGTACTGCAAGAAGGAGATCAAGAAGCTCGCCGACATCAAGAACGTCAAGGTGCGGGTGCAGGCGACGGTGACCGAGGACACGCTTTTCCCCGCCTATGGCGCGCAGATCGTGCACATGCCTTTCGGCGAGGTCTACACGTCGCTGCAGACCGGCGTGGTCGAGTGCGCCGAGAACGGCTACACGGTGTACATGCTGAACAAGCACTACGAGGTGGCGCCGGTCATGTCGGTGACCGAGCACGAGGCCAACAACTCGGTGCTCTTCGTGAGCGACAAGGTGTGGAGCGCCCTCAGCGCCGAGCAGAAGACATGGGTGCAGACGGCGGCCGACGACATGAACAAGGTGCAGCCGGCCAAGGCGTTCGAGATGGAGAAGGAATCGCGCGCGCGGTTTGAGAAGATCGGCGTCAAGATCGTCACCGGAGTCGACAAGAGCGGCTTCGAGTCGGTGAGCAAGCCGATCCAGGACAAGCTGGCCAAGGATCTCGGTCCCAACGCGGTCAAGATCCTCGAGCTCGTGCGCGGCATCCAGTAGCAGCGGTGTCCGGTTCAGCGGCACGCCT
>JBJMWH010000594.1:0-3033 GCA_045810245.1 Burkholderiales bacterium
CTCGACCATGCTCTCGGTGATCTCGGGCTTCACCGCGCCCGGAAGCTTGCGCTTGCCGAGCCGGCGCAGCAGCTCGTCCGCGTCGCGCGCCAGGTCGAAGTCGTGCGGCCGCACGAGCTGCAGCTCGAGCTCGACGCCCAAGGTGAGCGGCGCCGACGTGCCGAAGGCGAGCTCATCCATCGGGATGCGCCTCGCGCGCCCGGCGCAGCGCGAATTGCGTGGCGAGCGGGCCGAAGAGCTCCAGGATCACCACCGCCGAGAGCACCACCGCGGCGAGCTCACGCCCGAACGCGGGATAGAAGGAAGTCGTGTCGCGCACCATCACCACCGCCGAGCCCGAAAGGGGCAGCAGGCCGAGAGCGAGCAGGCCGGCGCCGCCGGGGCGGATGCCTGAAAAGGGGCCGAAACCGAGCAGGGCAACGCCCTTGCCGAAGAAGCGCAGCAGGATGAACGCGGCGACCGGCGCGGCCGCCGCGACGCTGAATGCCGAGAACTCGAGGCTCGCGCCGACCAGCACGAAGAGAATCACGAAGAAGAGCTGCGAGCCGTGCCCGAAGTGGACCGGCAGCACCGCGTAGCCGCGGTCGAGGTTGCGCGCCAGCATGCCGAGCGTCAGCAGGGCGAGGCTCACCGAAAGTTTGAGCGCGTGCGCGATGCCGACGGTCACCACCACGATCCCGACCATGAGAATGAACTGGCGCTCCTCGCTCTTGCCCAGCCAGGCGGCAAGGCGCAGCATCAGGATACAGGCAAGCCAGCCCGCCACCAGCGAGCCCCACAGCAGGTACAGCGGATGCAAGAACGCCTGCTGCCAGCTCGCCTGGTGCTCGAAATGCAGGAACGGGAGCAGCAGCGTGAGCAGCACGTAGGCGAACGCGCTGTTCACGGCGGTAAAGAGCAATAGCCGCTCGCTGATCTGCCCCTGGGCGCGCAGGTCGTGGACCACCAGCAGGACCGTGGCGGGCGAGGTCGCAGTGCCGATTGCCGCGGCCATCGCGGCGAGCACCGGGCGGAAGTCGAATGCCACCATCACCGCGAAGATGCCGAGGAACGAGAACAGCGCCTCGCCGACCGCGGTGATGAAGAGCCAGCGGTTCGCGCGCAGCCACTTGAAGTCGAGCCGGAAGCCGAGCTCGAACACGATCAGGCCCACCGACAGGTCGACGAGCGAGCGCAGGTCGAACAGCATATCGTCGCTGATCAGGCCCAGGGCGTGCGGGCCGAGGGCAGCGCCGGCGAGCACGTATCCGGTGATGCGCGGCAGCGACGCGTAGCGGCGCAGCGCTTCGCCGGCGGCGAGGCCGACGATGACCAGGGCGCCGAACAGCGCGGCCTGCGAGAACGCGAGCGGCAGCCTGGGAAGGTACTCGGTCGGCATCAGCCCCCGCGCGCCGCCTCGAGGAATTCCTCCAGGATCGGCGCGCTGTCGAGCGTCGCCTTGTCCCCGGGATGATGGAATTCCGGGTGCCACTGCACCGCGAGCACGTAGCCCTTGCCGTTGGCGCGGATCGCCTCGACCACCCCGTCGGGCTCGGACCACGCCTCGACCCGCAGGCCGCGGCCGAGCGAGCGGATCGACTGGTGGTGGATCGAGGTGACCGTCGGCTGCTGGATGCCGCGATAAAGGCGCGCCAGACCCGAGCCGGGCTCGAAGCGGATTGCGTGGCGGTGCCTCTCGTACGCGTCGGTCACGTGCACCTGCGATTCGGGAAGCTGCGTCGGAATGTCCTGGTACAGCGTGCCGCCGAAGGCCACGTTGATGAGCTGCGCGCCGCGGCAGATCCCGAGCACGGGCTTGCCGGCCTCGATGAATTCGTGGACCAGCTCCATCTCGTAGACGTCGCGCAGCCGGTCGCCAGCCCATTGTGGCGCGAGCGGCATCTCGCCGTAGGATGAAGGGCTCACGTCGGCGCCGCCCTGCAGCACCAGAGCGTCGAGGACGCGCGCATAGTCGGCGAGGCGTACCTCGCTGCGGTGGATCAGGCCGTCCTTGTCCACCGTCGGCACCATGAATACGAGCACGTCGCGCGACATGACCCAGTGCGCGACCGACTGCTCGAGGTACTGCAGCGTTTTCGACTGAATGCCCTTGGCGTCGGGCTGAGGATGAAACAGGCGCGCCGACACGCCGATCTTCAGCGCGTCGGGCTCGAGCTTGCGGGAAAGGAACTCGCGCGCCGAGCGCGCCACTCGCCTGAGCGGTGTCACCGGCCCGAGTCTAGCGCCTGGACGCGCAGCCTACTACCTCACGCCTTGAGCGCGGCGAGCACCTCGTCCAGCATCTTCTTGGCGTCGCCGAACAGCATGCGGTTGTTGTCCTTGTAGAAAAGCGGATTGTCGACACCGGCGTAGCCCGAGGCCATGCTGCGCTTCATGACGATCGAGTTCTTCGCCTTCCATACCTCGAGCACCGGCATCCCGGCGATCGGGCTCGAGGGATCTTCCTGCGCCGCCGGGTTCACGATGTCGTTGGCGCCGATCACCATCGCGACGTCGGTGTCGGGGAAGTCCTGGTTGATCTCGTCCATCTCCATCACGATGTCGTAGGGCACCTTCGCCTCCGCCAGCAGCACGTTCATGTGGCCGGGCATGCGGCCGGCCACCGGGTGGATGCCGAAGCGCACGTTGACCCCCTTCTCGCGCAACAGCCTGGTGATCTCGTACACGGCATGCTGCGCCTGCGCCACCGCCATGCCGTAGCCGGGAACGACAATGACGTTCTTCGCGTTGCGCAGGAGCTCAGCCGTCTCATTTGCAGAAACGGGCTGGACTTCGCCCGCCGGTGCCGTGCCTGCGGCGGCGGGTGTTCCGCCCCCGGTTCCAAAGCCGCCGGCGATGACGCTGATGAAGTTGCGGTTCATCGCCCGGCACATGATGTACGACAGGATCGCACCGCTCGAGCCGACGAGCGCCCCGGTGACGATGAGAAGGTCGTTGCCCAGCATGAAGCCGGTCGCCGCCGCCGCCCAGCCCGAGTAGCTGTTCAGCATCGAGACCACCACCGGCATGTCGGCGCCGCCGATCGCCATCACC
>JBJMWH010000595.1:0-3866 GCA_045810245.1 Burkholderiales bacterium
CGTGTTTTTCACTGGCTGCTGGTCGTATCCTTTTTCGGCGCCTATGCCAGCGGCGACGCCGACGGCTACCGCATGCTGCACGTGCTGCTCGGCTACACCGCCGCGGGCCTGGTCACGTTCCGGCTCGCGTGGGGCCTCTTCGGCACGCGCTGGGCGCGATTCAGCGGCTTCGTGTTTTCGCGGCGCGCTGTGCTCGCCTACGCAAGATCGCTCCTCGCAGGCGCGCCACGGCATTTCACCGGGCATAACCCGCTCGGCAGCTGGGCGGTGGTCGGGCTTCTCGTTCTGGTCGCCGCGGCCGCGGGCAGCGGCATCGCGGTCTATCTCGAGGCGGGCGGCAAGGCGCTGGAAGAGGTGCACGAGCTCACCGCGAATGCCGCGCTCGCCCTCGTCGTTCTGCACATCGTCGCCGCCATTGCGAGCAGCTTGCTGCACCGCGAAAACCTGGTGCGCGCGATGCTGACCGGTTACAAGCAGGGCCAGCCCGGCGAAGCCGCCGCTGGCGCACGGCCCCTGGTGGCGCTCGTGCTTGTGGGCGTGGTGGTCGCGTTCTGGGGCGGGGCCTTCAAGGCGCCTGGGATGCGCACCAATCCCGGCCTCATCGCGGCGCTCACCCAGCCCGATGCCGACGCGCAGCGCGTACGCAGGGACGAGCGGCGCGAGCGAAGGCGCGGCGCGCGTTGACTGCGCTTGCGCTGGATCAAATCCAGCGCGCGCTGCTGCGCTAACGTGGCCGCTGGAGGAAGGTCATGGACGAGTTTCCGATCGTGCTTGTCGATGCGGGAGATCCGCTGCTCTTGATCGGCCTCGCATGGCTCGCCATCCTGAGCATGCTGGCGTGGGCTCTGGTTGCCGAAGTGTGGCACCTGCTGCGCGGCCGGGAGCGGGTGCTGCTCATGCACATGCTCGAGCACAACGGCCTGACCTTGCAGGAGGCCGTGCAGGCCGAAGGCTACGAGGGCCTGGTGCACGCGGTCGATCGCTGCTTCGACTGCAACGACCGGCGCGCCTGCCGCCGTTCGCTGCGCTGGGCTTGGCTCGGCGCCCGCGAGCCGCGGTGCCCGAACGCCGAGCTGTTCGCGCACGCCCTCCAAGCCCACAAGGTCCGCAATCCGGAAGCCGCGACGTGACGCGGCGGGCCGCGTTCACGGTCAACGGCCGGCGGCGAGAGGAGGCCCTCGAGGACGAGCTGCTTCTCATCGACTACCTGCGCACCACGCGAGGGCTCACCGGCACCAAGCGCGGCTGCGACGGCGGCGAATGCGGCGCCTGCACCGTGCTGGTCGACGGCGCACCGCGCCTCGCCTGCCTCACGCTCGCCGCAAGCTGCGAAGGCCGCACCATTGAGACCATCGAAGCGCAGGCGGCCGACGGGCGCCTGAGCGCGCTGCAGCGTGCCTTCCACGAGAAGCTCGGCGCGCAATGCGGCTTCTGCACGCCCGGCATGATCATGGCGGCCGAGGCGCTGCTGCGCCGCTGCAGGCAGCCGAGCGAGGACGAGATCCGCGAGGCGCTCGGCGGGAATCTCTGCCGCTGTACCGGGTACGCGAAGATCATCGACGCGGTCAGGACGGCGGCAAGATGAGCGCTCGCGTCGTCGGCCGCCCGACGCCACTCGCCGATGGCGTCGAGAAGGTCACCGGGCGGGCCCGCTTCACCGCCGACCTGGGGTCGGCTTTTCTTTTTGGGGAAATCCTGCGCAGCCCCCATGCCCACGCCGAGATCGTGCGCATCGACACGACCCGCGCGCGGGCGCTTCCCGGCGTCCGCGCCGTGCTCATGGGCGCCGATTGCAGCGTTCCCTACGGCATCCTGCCGATCGCTCACAACGAATACCCGCTCGCGCGCGAGCGCGTGCGCTATTGGGGCGAGCCGGTCGCCGCGGTGGCGGCGGAGGACCAGGCGACCGCGCGCGCCGCGCTCGAGCTGATCGAGGTCGAGTACCGGCCGCTGCCCGCGTATTTCAGCGCCAAGGATGCGCTCGCGCCAGGCGCGGTGGCGTTGCATGCAGGCAAGTCGGGCAACATCGAACGCGAAGTGGATCACGCGTTCGGCGATGTGGAGGCTGGCCTCGCTGCTGCGGATCTCGTGCGCGAAGCGCGCTTTCACTATGCCGAGGTGACGCACGCGCAGCTCGAGCCCGACGCGGCGCTCGCCGAGTACGACGCCGAGCGTGACCGGCTGACTGTCCAGTCGGTAAGCCAGGTGCCTTATTACGTGCACCTTACGCTGGCTGAATGCCTGGGGATGAGTCCATCGCAGATCCGCGTGATCAAGCCCTTCGTCGGCGGCGGGTTCGGCCACCGCACCGAGTGCCTCAATTTTGAAATCATCGCCGCCCTTCTGGCCCGCGCGGCAAAGGGAGCTGTTCGGATAGAGCTCTCGCGCGAGCAGACCTTCGTCATGCATCACGGCCGGCCGGAAAGCGACATCCGCCTGAAGATCGGCCTGAAGAAGAACGGCGAGATTACCGCGGTGGACGCCGAATGCATCCAGCGGGGCGGCGCGTATGCCGGCTACGGCGTGGTCACCATTCTCTATGCCGGGGCGCTGCTGCATGCGCTCTACCGGCTGCCTGCCGCGAAGTATCGAGGGCGGCGGGTCTACAGCAACACCCCGCCGTGCGGGCCGATGCGCGGCCACGGTTCGGTCAAGATGCGCCACGCCTTCGAGTCGCTGCTCGACTCGATGGCTGCGGAGCTCGGGCTCGATCCCTTTGCGGTCAGGCGCGCGAACCTCATCGCGCCGCCCTACCGCACCGCCAACGACCTGCAGGTGAATTCCTGCGGTCTGGGCGAATGCCTGGACCGTGTCGAGACGGCTTCGCAATGGAAGGCGCGCAAGGGACGCCTGCCGCGCGGCCGCGGCCTCGGCATGGCCTGCTCGCATTACGTTTCCGGCGCGGCCAAGCCGGTGCACTGGACCGGCGAGCCGCACGCCACCGTCAACCTGAGGCTCGACTTCGACGGCTCGGTGACGCTCCTCACCGGCGCGGCCGACATCGGCCAGGGCTCCTCGACGCTCCTCGCCATGGTCGCGGCCGAGGTGCTCGGCGTCGGCCTCGAGCGCATCCGCGTCATCGCCGCCGATAGCGCATTGACGCCGAAGGACAACGGCTCCTATTCGTCGCGGGTTTCTTTCATGGCGGGAAACGCAGCTCTTGCGGCGGCGAGGGAATTGAACAAGCTGTTGGATCCAAGTCTTTCGTTCGACGAAGCGGTTCGAAAAGCCCTTGCCGAAAACGGCCCGATCACCACGCGCGGCACCTACACCGTCGCGCCCGAGCTGCAAGGCGGGAAGTTCCGCGGCGCCGCCGTCGGTCCAAGCCCAGCCTTCTCCTATGCCGCCCAGGTCGTCGAAGTCGCGGTGGACGAGGAGACCGGAGAAGTCAAGGTGGAGAAGGTCTGGGTGGCGCAGGACTGCGGCTTCGCAATCAACCCGCTGGCGGTCGAAGGCCAGATCCAGGGCGCGGTGTGGATGGGCATGGGCCAGGCGATGGGCGAGGCGACGCGCTACGACGCGCCGCACGGGCTGCCGATGGCGGCGAACTTCGTCGACTACCGCTTCCCGACGATCGCCGATTCGCCGCCGATCGAGGTCCAGATCGTCGAGGCGCGCGACCCGAACGGGCCCTTCGGCGCCAAGGAGGCAAGCGAGGGCGCGCTCGCCGGCTTCCTCGCGGCGTACACCAACGCGCTCGCCGATGCGATCGGCGTGCGGCCGAGCGAGCTTCCGGTCACCCAGGACGGCTTGTTCGAGCTGCTGCGCGAGCGCCGGCGCGCCCAGAAGATCAGGTCCGCGGCGTGATTGCGCTGCCTCAGTTCACGCTCCTTCGCCCAGGCACTCTCGAGGAGGCCGCGCGCCTC
>JBJMWH010000596.1:0-3480 GCA_045810245.1 Burkholderiales bacterium
CAAGGACCATAGCCTGTCGGCGCAGTGGGAGCACACCGTGGCAGTCACCGAGTCGGGCTTCGAGGTTTTGACCCAGTCCGCCGGGTCGATGGCGGAGCCGGCGCTTCTTGGTTGATCTGAGGAAGAGCCTCGCGGAGGAACGCAAGGCCCTGCGCCTCGCGTACCTCGGCAAGCCCGATCCGCAGCGGCTCCTGCGCCGGCACAGCGCGCTCGTCGACCGAAGCATCCGCGAAGTGTGGCGCGATACCGCGCTCGAGAGCGCTGCGCTCGTCGCCACCGGCGGCTACGGCCGCGGCGAGCTCTATCCCGGGTCCGACGTCGACCTGCTGGTCCTGCTGCCGGACGCAATCTCCGGGGCCGGCAAGGAGAAGGTCGAGAAGCTGATCGGCACGCTCTGGGACCTTGGCCTCCAGATCGGCCACAGCGTGCGCACCGTGCAGGGCTGCGTCGAGAGCGCGGCCGAGGACATCACCATCTGCACCACGCTCATGGAAGCGCGCTACCTCGCGGGCAGCCGCCGGCTGTTTTCCGAGCTGGTGAAGTCCCTCGGCGAAACCAGGAATCCACAGTCGTTCTTCAAGGCGAAGAAGCTCGAGCAGGAGCAGCGCCACGCCAAGCACCAGGACACCCCCTACTCGCTCGAGCCGAACCTCAAGGAAGCCCCGGGCGGCCTGCGCGACCTGCACAGCATCCTCTGGATCGCGCGCGCGAGCGGCATCGGCCGCAGGTGGAGCGACCTCGTGTCGGCGGGGCTCCTCGAGCGTCACGAGGCGCGCCAGCTCGCGCGCCATGAGGCCGCGTTCCAGGACCTGCGCATTCGCCTCCACTACCTCGCCGGGCGCCGCGAGGACCGCATCGTGTTCGATTTCCAGAACGCCCTCGCCGCGCAGTACGGCGACGTCGATACGCCCGACCGGCGCGCGAGCGAAGCGATGATGCAGCGCTACTACCGCGCGGCGAAGACCATCACGCAGCTCAACACCATCGTGCTGCAGAACATCGGCGCGCGGCTGTTTGCGCAGCCCGATGAGCTGCCGCGCGTGCTCAACGAGCGCTTCCGCATCCGCGGCGAGCTGCTTCACGTCGCCGATGAAGCGCTCTTCGAGCGCGACCCGGTCACGATCCTCGAGAGCTTCCTCTTGATGATGCAGCACCACGAGCTGCGCGGCATGACCGCGCCCACGCTGCGCGCGCTGTGGCGCGCCCGGCGGCGCATCGACGCAAAGTTCAGGCGCGATCCGCTCGCCCAGCTTCTGTTCCTGCAGATCCTGCAGCAGCCGCGCGGCATCGTGCACGAGTTCCGGCGCATGAACCAGTACGGCATCCTCGGCCGCTACCTGCCCGAGTTCGGCCGCATCGTCGGCCAGATGCAGCACGACCTGTTCCACGTGTACACCGTCGACCAGCACATCCTCATGGTGCTGAGGAACGTGCGCCGTTTCACCATGCCCGAGTTCGCGCACGAGTTCCCGCTCTGCAGCGAGCTCATCAACGGCTTCGAGCGGCACTGGCTCATCTACATCGCGGCGCTCTACCACGACATCGCCAAGGGCCGCGGCGGCGACCACTCGGAGCTCGGCGCGATCGATGCAAGGAATTTTTCGAGGCAACATGGTTTGTCGGACGAGGACAGCGACCTCGTCGCCTTCCTGGTCGAAAGGCACCTCGCGATGTCGCACGTGGCGCAGAAGCGCGACGTCTACGACCCCGAGGTGATCCGCGCCTTCGCCGAGCTCTGCGGCAGCGAGCGGCGCCTGGTCGCGCTCTATCTCCTCACGGTCGCTGACGTGCGCGGCACCAGCCCCAAGGTCTGGAACGGCTGGAAAGCGAAGCTGCTCGAGGATCTCTTCCGTGCTACCCGGCGGGTGCTCACCGGCGCGCCGCTCGAGCGCGACGCCGCGCTCGCCGAAAAGCAGGCCGAGGCGACGCGGCTGCTTCGCCTGTACGCACTCTCGGACGGGGTCAAGGACCGTTTCTGGAAGCAGCTCGATACCGCGTATTTCCTGCGCCACGAGCCGCAGGAGATCGCCTGGCACACGCGCAGCCTGCACTATCGCGTCGGCGCCGCCCAGCCCGTGGTCAAGGCACGGCTCGCGCCCTTCGGCGAAGGCCTGCAGGTGATGATCTACATGCCGGACCGCGAGGCGCTGTTCGCACGCATCTGCGGCTACTTCGAGCGCGCCGGCTTCAACATCGCCGAGGCCAAGATCCATACGACGCGCGACGGCTATGCGCTCGACACGTTCGTGGTCATGGGCCAGGGCAGCGGCGCGCACTACCGCGACATGATCAGCCTGATCGAAACCGAGCTCGCCGCGGAGCTCGATTCGCAGGCTCCGCTCGCGCCGCCGCGGGGCGGCCGCGTCTCGCGGCGCGTGCGCCACTTTCCCATCTCCCCTTCCGTCGACATCCGCCCCGACGAGCGCGGCTCGCTCTATGCGCTGAACATCGTCGCGGCGGACCGCCCCGGACTTCTCTACGGCATCGCCCGCACCCTGGCGCGCTACCACGTCAGCCTTCAGACCGCGCGCATCAACACCCTGGGCGACCGCGCCGAGGACGTGTTCCTGGTCTCGGGCGAAGCGCTTTCCAACTCGAAGACCGTGCTGCAGCTCGAGCAGGACCTTCTGCAAGAGCTCTCGCTGGCCCTGCAAGGCGCAACCCCCGCCCTGGCAATCACTTCCTAGTAGAAAGACAACGAGAAAGGACGGCAGATGGAAACCTTCATCCGCGAGTACATGCTGTCCGATCCGTCGATCTGCGATGCGCTGGTCGAGCTGTTCAAGAAATCAGTCGCGGCGAACCTGGTCCTGCCGGGCGTGGTCGGGCCGCAGGCGCAGGTGGACCCAAGCTGGAAACGCAGCACCGATCTCGGGATCGGCATCGCCGAGAAGCACTGGGACCTGCGCGAATTCAGATTCGATGCCTACATGCAGGAGGCTGCGGGGTTCATCAATCGCTACATCGAGGAGCTCCTGAGCCACGGCGGCAGCTTCAAGATGAAGTATCCGCCGCAGATCCAGTGGTACAAGCCGGGCGAAGGCTTCTACGCTTGGCACATCGACGGCGCTCAGGGGCACAGCGACCGCGCGCTCGTCTTCACGACCTACCTCAACGACGTCACCGACGGCGGCGGCACCGAGTTCCATTACCAGCGCATGGTGACTTCGGCGGTGAAGGGCAAGACCGTCATCTTTCCCGCGGCGCTCACTCACCTGCACCGCGGCGTGGTGTCTCCCACCCAGCACAAGTACCTCCTCACCGGATGGCTGTGGTGGGCTTGAAGAGGCCGACCACCGAAAGTCGTTAGATCGGACTGCCGCAGCGCAACAGGGAACAGCGCTTGCTCCTTTGGTTGACGCCTAACCATCCGAGAGGATTCCTCATGAAAGCTCTGTACTCATTGCTCGCTGCAGCGCTGGCGGCCGGTGCCATCACATCGGCATCCGCGGCGGACACGCCCTTCGTCAACGCTCAGAC
>JBJMWH010000597.1:0-2793 GCA_045810245.1 Burkholderiales bacterium
TATCCGCAGGTCAGGCCGGGATACAGGCTGCAGTTTCCGCGCGATCACGGCGCGCATCCCGAATACCGCGTCGAATGGTGGTACGTCACGGGCTGGCTCGACGTCCCGTACGGCTTCCAGCTGACGTTCTTCCGCGCGCGGCCGGAGGAGGAGAGCGCGAACCCGAGCAGCTTCAATCCGCGCCAGATCCTGTTCGCGCACGCCGCCCTTTCCGACCCGAAGCGCGGCCGCCTCCTGCACGATCAGCGCGCGGCGCGCGCCGGCTTCTCGCTCGCGCAGGCCGAGACCGAGCGTACCGGGGTGTGGATCGACGACTGGAGCCTGGTGCTCGAGGGCACGCGCTACCAGGCGCGCATCGCGGCGCGCGAGTTCGATTTCGACTTCACGCTCTTCGCGCGCGAGCTCGTCCTGCAGGGCGAGGCCGGGTTCAGCCGCAAGGGGCACCGGCCGCAAGAGGCAAGCTACTACTACAGCCGTCCGCAGCTCGACGTGGTGGGCAAGGTGAATGGCGTCGCCGTAGGCGGGAGCGCCTGGCTCGACCACGAATGGTCGAGCGCCTACCTCGCGCCGGAGGCGGCCGGATGGGACTGGGCCGGCATCAACCTCCTGAACGGCGCCGCGCTGATGGGCTTTCGCATGCGCGACCGAAGCGGCGGCACACACTATGCGCCGCCCGGAATCTCGATGAAGCCGCTGCGCGTGTGGAAGTCGCCGCGCACCGGGGTCGAGTATCCCGTCTCGATGCAGCTCAACGACCTGCGTCTCGAGCCGCTGATGGACGACCAGGAGCTCGATTCCAGGCTCACGACAGGCACGATCTACTGGGAAGGCGCGGTCAAAGCCTTCAAAGACAACAACGAAGTAGGGCGGGGCTACCTCGAGCTGACCGGTTACTGGAAGCCGATGAAGCTTTAGCGCCTATTCGGGCAAGAGGCCGGCCAAATCCGCCGCCTTCTTCCAGCGCTCCTGATCCGCACGGATGAAGCTCGCGAATTCTGCCGGCGTGTTGCCGCCGGCTTCGGCGCCGGTCTCGATGATCGGGTTGCGAATCTCCTGCAGCTTGAAGACGCGCGCCAATTCCGCGTAAAGCCTTTGAACAATCGGCGCGGCCGTGCCTGCCGGGACGAAGATGCCCTGCCAGCCGTAGCCCACGACGTCCGGCACGCCGGCTTCGGCGAACGTCGGGATGTCGGGTGCGACCTCCAGGCGCCGCGGCGCCGCTACCGCGATGGCGCGCAGCTTGCCGCTCTTCACCATCCCGCCGATGACCGACCAGAACTGCAATCCGACCGGCATGTGCCCGCCCACCAGGTCCTGGACGCTGGTCGAGACGGATTTGTAGGGCACGAACATGAATTGCGCACCGGTCGCGGCCTTCAACTGCTCCATCACCAGGTGTTGCGGGCTGCCGCGGCCGATGCCGCCGTACTGGATCTGGTTGGGCTGCGCCTTGGCAAGCGCAACCAGCTCGGGAAGCGTCGCGGCGCTCACCTGCGGGTTCACGACCACGACGAGCGCGCCGATGGTGACCAGCGTGACGGGGAGGAAATCCCGGTCCGCACGATAAGGCAGGCTCTTGAAGAGCAGCGGATTGAGCGAATGGGTTACGACGTTGCCGAGGAACAGGGTGTAGCCATCGGCCGGCGCGCGTGCCGCCATTTCGGCCGCGATGATCATGCTGCCGCCGGGGCGGTTGTCGATAACCACGGGTTGACCGAGCGCCTCGGCGAGCTTGGGCGCAACCTGGCGCGCGCGCAGGTCGGATGAGCCTCCCGGCGCGTCGGCCACGATGAGCCGCAACGGCTTGGCCGGGTAGCTCTGCGGCCAGGCATGGAAGGCGACCAACGCCAGACAGGCAAAACCGGCCCCGAATCGAAGATTCATGGCTCCTCCCCTCGGGCGTTATTTTAGGGACGAAAGCGCGACCCCGGCGAGGATCAGCGCGATGCCGGCAAAGTGGTACCAGCCGGGGTACTCGGCCAGGAAGAGCGCTGAAAGCACGACCCCGAACGCCGGCATGAGATGCATGGTGACGCCGGCGCGCACCGCGCCCATGCGCTTCACGACGTAGCTCCACCCGGTGTAGGCGAGCAGGAAGGAGCCGATCGCGGAATAGAGCACGGCCAGATAGCCGTGGGTGTCGAGTTGCAGCTTCGGATTGAACACCAGCTCCCACGCGACCCATGGCGTCATGAACACGAGCCCGAAGAGGCACACCAGCACGAGAAGCTCGGTGGTGTCGAGCGGATCGCGACGAAGCCGCAGCAGCACGGTGTAGCCGGCCCACATCATCATGGAAGCGAGCGCCATCAGGTCGCCGATATTGAAGGACAGCTTCGCCGGCTCGCCGCGCGTGGCGATGAGAAAGACGCCGCAGAAAGAGACCAGCACGCCGAGCCACTGCTTTGCGCGGATGCGCTCGCCGAGCGGCATCGACATCAGCATGATGAATACCGGCGTCGTCGAGAGGTAGAGGATGCCGCTCGTCGCCGTCGTGTAGTGCAGCCCGAGCCACTGCAAGCCGAGGTGCACGCCGCCACCGGTGAAGCCGAGCGCGGCGATGATCTGCCAGTCCTTGCCCGTCAGGGTGCCGAGCTTGCGCCGTAGCTCTGAAAAAGCGAAAGGCAGGAGGATGGCCAGCACGATCAGGATCCGCCCGACGGTGGCGATGCCAGGCGCGATGTCCTCGCGCACCGCGCGCGCCACGATCCAGTTGCCCGACCAGAGAAGGAGCGTCGCGGCGAGGACCAGCCAGGCGGTCCGGCGCACCTACTCGATGCTCACGCCGTAGCG
>JBJMWH010000598.1:0-7110 GCA_045810245.1 Burkholderiales bacterium
TGCTTGGCCGCCGTTTCGAGCAGAACGCGATCGTGTTCATCGAACGAGGCCGCGCCCCCGAGCTCCTCCTCCTGCGCAGGATGCGCCTCGTTCTCGATACCCAGGTATGGCTGGACTGGCTGGTATTCGACGAGCCCACGCTCGCCGGACTGCGCGCCACGGTCTCCGATGGATGCGCCGAGGTGGTGATCGACCCGGCCTGCCGCGCCGAGCTCGAGCGCGTGCTCGCTTATCCGCTGGGACGCAGCGTCGAGCTCGCTGCCTGTCTCGAGCAGTGTGACAAAGTTGCCATCCGGATCGACCCCGTCCGTTGCGTCGGGGAATTACCTGCTTGCCGCGACCCGGACGACCAGAAATTTCTCACGCTCGCAGCCGCCACGCGAGCCGACTGCCTCGTCACCCGTGATCGGGAGCTTCTGCGTCTTGCGCGCCGCTGCGAGCTCCGTTTTGCGATTCTTCCGCCTGGGGCATTTCCTGTGAATTAGTTAGCGCCGAGGCGTGTCCGAGGGCGAGCAGGATGATGATGAGGAGCGCGGTGCCCGCGACCGCTTTGGAAAGTTCCATGACCGAAGTGTTGTCCAGCAGGGAAAAGCTGTCAGCGAACTGAGTCACGCCACGGCTAAACTTGCACCAAGGATAAGCCGTGAACAAAAGGGTCTGGGTCGCATTCGGGGGGGTCGTGTGCCTGTCGACGGCGGTGCACGCGGTGGAGCGCGTCAGCGCCTTCCACAGCGACGTCCGCATCGCCGCGAACGGCGAGCTCGTCGTCACCGAGACGATCGAATTGCCGGGCGCGATGCGCGAGCCGCAGCGCGCCCTGGTGCGCGAGCTCGCGGAGGATTACCGCGACCGCCATGGCGGCCGCGTCAAGGTGCCGATTGCCGTGGAGGAAGTGCTGCGCAACGGCCGCCCCGAGCCCTACGCAGTGGAGCGCATGGCAAACGTCGCACGCATCCGCACCGGCGAGGCGGGCAAGGCGATCGAGCGCGGCAAGCAGGTCTACCAGATCGTCTACCGTACCGCCCGCGAGATCGCGTTCCTCGATGAGCACGACGAGCTCTATTGGGAGGTCGGCCGCGGCCTGGACGCCGCGGTGGAGCGCCTGAGCGCCGAGGTGAGCTTCGAGCGGCCGGTGCCGGCGAGCAGCCTGAAGCTCGAGGCCAGCACCGGCGCGCGAGGCACGCAAGGGCAGGATTACCACGCGTTCGTGCGAGACAGCTCGGCGGCGTTCCGCGCCACGCGGCCGGTCGCGCCGCGCGAAGGCATGACGATCCTGGTGTCCTTTCCGAAGGGCGCGGTCGAGCGCCCGTCGCACCTCGCGCGCGGCAGCTGGTACCTCGACACCAACCGCGGCGTACCCGTGGGCATGACGATCTTCGCGCTGATGCTCGGCGTCCTCTTCGCCTGCCGCATGCGCTTCGCGCGCGCGCCCTTGCCCACGCCGCGCGCCGCGCCGCCCGAGGGCGTGGGCGCGGGCGGCGTGCGCTTCATCGAGCGCGGCCGCTACGACGAGCGCTGCCTCAGCGCGGCGATCCTCGGCCTGCAAAGCCGCGGCTATCTGAGCGTGCAGGAGCACGGCGAGCGCCTGAAGCTCGAGCGCGGCGGCAACGACGTGGAGTGGCTGCCGGGAGAGCAGTCGCTCGCGCGGCGGCTGCTGCGCGATCGCGCGGTCGAGATCCGCCGGCACGGCCGCACCCTCGAGGAAGCGGGCCGCCGGCTCGCCGTCGAGCTGCGCGAAGCATTCGGCGTGCGCCGCTGGGCGCGCCACGCGCCGTTCACGCTCGCCGCCGCGGGCATCGGCGCCGCCGGCGCCCTGGCCATGGTCGCGCTCGATACGCCGCCGATCGCCGCGGCGCTGGTCGCTGCGGCGATGGCGCTGGCGCTGCTCGTCTTTGCGTTCAAGCTCATGCCGATCCTCACGCCGCGTGGCGCAGAGCACCGCGGCGCGATCGCCGCCCTTCGGCAATACCTCGCGAGCGCCGATCCCTCGAGCGAGGAAGAGTTCTCCAGGCTGCTCCCTTACGCGGTGGCGCTCGAGCTCGAGGACCTGTGGGGGCGGCGCTTCGCCGAGCGCGTGCCCTCGAACCTGGTCGTGCTCACGCCGCGAGGCGAAGATAGAGCGCCCGAGCGGCCCACGCGTCCATGGCGGCATAAGCGATCTGCTGCCGCGTAAGGCGGGCCGCGCCCCAGTTCGAGGTACGGCTGCCCTTCGGAATGCGGTAGCCGAGCACCAGCCCGGCGAGGTTGCGCAGGCCCGTCTGCTCGACACCTTGTCGCTTCGCGAGCGCGCCGACGTCGACCACGTTCGCTTCCTCGAATGCGAACACCTTCTTCATCTGGCGCAGGTCGTCGGCGACGCCAATGCCAGCCTTGGGTTTTTCCGACTGGAAAACTTCCCGTAAAAGGCTGGAGCAGTCGACCCGTTGCAGCGCGAAGATCCAGACTACCGACTCGCCAGCGAGCTGCACGAGCGCAGGCGGGTAGCTCTCCCCTTTGCGGAAGGCGGGACGCGTCTCGGTGTCGAAGCCGAGCACGCTTTCGCGCCGGATCGCCTCGGCTTCGCGCGCGAGGCGCTCGGCGGTCTCGACCAGGCGCACTTCGCCCTCGTAGCGCTGGATCGGAAGAATCGCAAGCTCTTCGCGCGAAATCGAGGTTTGCAATTTAGAAAATAGAATCGGGGTCAGACCCCGATTTTCTTGAGGAGTAGGAGCTCATGATCCATGTTATCGCCATCATTACCGCCAAGCCCGGCAAGCGCGACGAGATCCTGCGCCAGTTCCGGGCCAACGTGCCCGCGGTGCGGGCCGAGCAGGGCTGCATCGAGTACGGCGCCGCCGTCGATGCGGAGAACGCGCTGAAGTCCCAGACGAAATGGGGCCCGGACAGCTTTCTCGCCATCGAGAAATGGGAGAGCATGGAAGCGCTGCAGGCGCACGCCGCCGCGCCTCACATGGCGGCGTACGGCGCGAAAACGAAAGAGCTGATCGCGAGCCGCGTGATCCATATTCTTTCGCCCGCCTCTTGACCGCGCGCACCAGAGTGCTAGATTGAACGCGAGCCTGCCCGGGCCGACAGCATCAACGCAGCTCGGGATTCCCGGCGACCTGTCGGGATACCGGACCCCTTGGGCGGGCTTAGCCGCGATTCCGCGGATGTCAGAGGCGCCCAGCTAGGCGCAGCCCGATCCGTCGGGCACAGGGCCCCGCCTCGGCGGGGCCCTTCCATTTGTAGAATCATCCAATGCGCGTCCAGGTCGCGATCATCGGCGCGGGACCCGCGGGCTTGCTGCTCGGACAGCTCCTGCACCGTGCCGGCGTCGACAACCTCATCCTCGAAAGCCGCTCTCAAGACTACGTGCTCGCGCGCGTGCGCGCGGGCGTCCTCGAAAGCGGCACGGTGGCGCTCCTCGAGCGCGCCGGCGTCGGCGCGCGCTGCAAGGCCGAGGGCCTGGTGCACGACGGATTCGACCTCGCCTTCGGCGGCGCGCGCCATCGCATCGACCTCAAGCGTCTCACCGGCCGCAGCGTCACCGTCTACGGCCAGACCGAGATCACGAAGGACCTCGTCCAGGCGCGCGCCGAGGCGGGCGCCGAAACCGTATACGAGGCTCAGGATGTCACTCTGGAAGGATTTGAGCTCGAATCGTTGTCCACCACCGTTGAGTACACTTTGAATGCAAAGCGCAGGCGCGTCGAGTGCGACTTCATCGCCGGCTGCGACGGCTTCCACGGCGTGTCGCGCGCTTCGGTGCCGACCGAGGCGGTGCGCCTGTACGAGCGCGTCTATTCCTTCGGCTGGCTCGGGGTGCTGTCCGACACCGAGCCGGTGTCCGACGAGCTCATCTACGTCTCGCACGAGCGCGGCTTCGCGCTCTGCAGCATGCGCAGCCGCTCGCGCAGCCGCTACTACGTGCAGTGCCCGCTCTCCGAGCAGCTCGATGAATGGCCCGACGAGCGCTTCTGGAAGGAGCTCACGCGCCGGCTGCCGCGCGAGGCGGCGCAGCGCCTGCAGACCGGCGCGGCGATCGAGAAGAGCATCGCCCCGCTGCGCAGCTTCGTCGCCGAGCCGCTGCGCTTCGGGCGGCTCTTCCTGGCGGGCGATGCCGGCCACATCGTGCCGCCCACCGGTGCAAAGGGGCTCAACCTCGCGGCGAGCGACGTGCACTACCTCGCCGAGGGCCTTATTTCTTACTATCTTGAAAAAGACAAAACGGGACTCGACGCCTATTCAGCGCGCGCGCTGGCTCGCGTGTGGAAAGCCGAGCGCTTTTCGTGGTGGATGACCAAGCTCCTGCACCGCTTTCCCGAAGAGGGCGATTTCGGGCGCCGCATGCAGCTTGCCGAGCTCGACTACATTGTCACGTCGCAGGCCGCCCAAACGGCCCTGGCCGAAAACTACGTCGGTCTGCCGCTCTAGACTTATCCAAAGCCGAAAAAAGTGTCGCCGGGGGCAGACGTTTTGGCGAGGCGACACTATGCCGAGGCCGATTCTTTCGCGCAAGTCCGCGTCGCGGCGAAGAAAAAGTACGCCCAATTTTTAATCTGGACCGTCTTTTCCTGCGGAGGAAAGATTTGTTGCCCCTGCGTCCTGCGGATACTCACATAGTTACCCACAGTTTTTGTGGATATCGCTGTTACAACTACTCGTCTGTCGCGATCCGGCACGCGCAATGCGAAGCTTTCAGCTTCCTGACTTCGTTTTGCCAGCTCGCTGAATCGCCTCCCAAACCCGCTGCGGCGAAGCCGGCATGTCGAAATGCGAGATGCCGACTTCGCGCAACGCATCGGCCACGGCGTTCATCACGGAGGTCATTGCGCCGGCGCAGCCCGCCTCGCCGCAACCCTTGGCGCCGAGCGGATTGGTCTTGGCCGGGACCGGATGGCTTTGCCAGCCGATGCGCTGCGGCGTGTCTCCCGCGCGCGGCAGCGCGTAGTCCATGAACGAGCCGGTCACAAGCTGCGCCTCCGAGTCGTACTGCGCGCTCTCCATCAGGCACTGGCCGATGCCTTGCACCACGCCGCCGTGGATCTGGCCTTCGACCAGGAGCGGGTTCAGCACCGTGCCGAAGTCGTTCACCGAGCTGTAGCGCACGATCTCGACCGCGCCGGTGTCGGGGTCGATCTCGACCTCGGCGACGTGGCAGCCGTTGGGAAACGCCGAGGGCACGACCTCGGTCACGTGCTTGACGTCGAGCGCGCCAGGCTTTTTCTTCGCTAACTCCAAGAGCGAAATGCCCCGGTCGGTCCCCGCGACCACGAATCGGCCGCCGCGAAACTCGATGTCGGCCGCGGCGGTTTCCAGCACGTCCCCGGCGAGCGCCCTGCCTTTGCGGATCACCACGTCGGCGGCTTCCGCCAGCGCCCCGCCGCCCATCATCGCCGAGCGCGAGCCGCCGGTGCCGGCGCCGAACACCAGCTCGTCCGAATCGTTCTGCAGCAGGCGGATCTTCTCGAACGGGATGCCCAGCCGCGAGCTCAGCACCTGCGCGAACGGCGCCGCGTGCCCCTGGCCGTAGTCGAGCGTGCCGCTGATCATCGTCACGTCTCCATCGCCTTCGAAGCGGATGCCGCCCATTTCCTTGTTCGGCGGCGCGGTCACTTCGAGGTAGCTGCCGAGTCCGAGGCCGCGCAGCTTGCCCTTTTCCTTGCTTTGTTTTTTCCTCCCGGCAAAACCGGGAATGTCCGCCGCCTGCAATGCCTTTTCGAAGACCGCGCCGAAGTCGCCGCTGTCGTAGGTCATGCCGGATGCGGCCTTGTACGGGATCTGGCCCGGGCGCACGTGGTTGCGCCGGCGCAGCTCGAAGCGCTCGATGCCCATCTCGGTCGCCGCCTGGTCGATGAGCCGCTCCATGTAGTAGTTCGCCTCCGGGCGGCCCGCGCCGCGGTAGGCGCTCACCGGCGAGGTGTTGGTGACCATCGCCTTGGTGGACACCTCGAGGAACGGCGTACGGTAGACGCTGGTGACGTTCCTCACCACGTTCATGGTCGGCGGCTGCGGCGCGACGGCGCCGACATAGGCGCCGACGTTGCCATGGCCTTCGATTTTCAATGCTAAAAAATCCCCTTCCTTGCTCAGGGCGAGGGCTGCGCTCATCTCGTGGTCGCGGCCGTGATGGTCGGAGACGAAGCTCCCGGAGCGCTCGTCGGTCCATTTCACCGGCCGGCCGAGCGCGCGCGCGGCATGCGCGAGGCACACGTACTCCGGATAGATCGAGCCCTTCATGCCGAAGGAGCCGCCGACGTGCCAGGTGCGCATGCGCACCTTGTCCTGCGCCACGCCGAGGATGTCGGCGAGCTGGTTCCTCATGCCGTACACGCCCTGGCCGGGCGCCACGAGGGTCCATCTTCCATCCCCATAGGTACAAAGACCGGCCCGTGGCTCCATTGCTGCGACCACGACGCGCGTATTTCTCAGACTGAGCTTTGTCACGTGAAAGGCGGTGCGGAACGCTTCCGCGACCTTTTCGGGCTCCCCGAAGAGAAAATCGACGATCACGTTCCCGGGCACGTCGTCGTAGAGCTGCGGCGCGCCGGGCTTAGCCGCCTCGCTCGCTCGCGACACCGCGGGCAGCGGCTCGATGTCGAGCTCGACCGCCTCGGCGGCGTCCTTCGCGTGCAGAGCCGTGTCGGCGATCACGCACGCGACCGGGTCGCCCACGAAGCGCACCTTGTCGCTCGCGAGCGATTTGCGCACCGGCCGCTTCATCGGCGAGCCGTCGCGGTTCTTGAAGTCGAGCGCGCACTTGTGCGGCCCGTAGCTTTTCAAGTCCTCACCCACATAAACAGCGAGAACACCGGGCATCGTTTTCGCCGCCTCGGTGTCGATTCCCTTGATGATCCCGTGGGCGTGCGGGCTTCTCACCATCCAGGCGTAGGCCTGGCCGGGCTCGTTCAGGTCGTCGGTGTAGCGGCCTTCGCCACGGAGCAGGACCGGGTCCTCGGTGCGTTGCACCGGCTGGCCGATGCCGTAGCGGTCAGGCGCGGGTTCGTTCGGATTTCGCATCGATCGATTATTGCAGACTTAAAATCAGGGGCGGACCCCCATTTCTCTGCCGGAGCCGGCCCATGGCCACCCACCTCAAACGCCGCATCGCGAAGGAGCTTACCGAGG
>JBJMWH010000599.1:0-4115 GCA_045810245.1 Burkholderiales bacterium
TGGTAGGTGGTGTCGGCGCGGATGCCTTCGTCCTCGGACGCGGTCACTTCTTTCGTGGTCTCGGTGCCGGTGTTCTTGTCCACGACTTTCATCTTCGTGGTGATCGGCACGATCTCGTCCCTGAACTTGCCCTCGGCGCGCGCTTTTGCCGCGCGGGTCTGGCTGCGCACGCCGAACTCGTCCTGCTTTTCGCGCGAGATGCCGTATTTCTTCGCCACGTACTCAGCGGTCTGCAGCATCGGCCAGTAGGTTTCCGGCGCGTGCCGGTGCAGCCACTCGTCCTGGAAGTGGTGCTTGTTCATCTCGTTCTGCACCAGCGAGATCGATTCCACGCCGCCCGCGACGTAGACCTCGCCTTCGCCTGCGATGATGCGCTGTGCCGCGAGCGCGATCGTCTGCAGTCCCGAGGAGCAGAAGCGGTTCACCGTCATTCCCGGCACCGTCACCGGGCAGCCGGCGCGGATCGCGATCTGGCGGGCGATGTTCCAGCCGGTCGCGCCCTCGGGATTGGCGCAGCCGATGATCACGTCCTCCACCTCGTCGGCGTCGACCTTCGCGCGCTTCAGCGCGGCGTGCACCACGTGGCCGCCCATCTTGGCGCCGTGGGTGTTGTTCAGCGCGCCCCGCCAGCTCTTGCAAAGCGGCGTGCGCGCCGTGGACACAATGACAGCTTCGGTCATCTGCTCCTCCTATTCGTTGAACCGCCTGCCGGCCTCGGCCAATCTCACGAGCAGGGGCGCGGGCTTCCATTGCGCGCCCTGGTAGCCCTTCTGGAATCCGCGGATCGCGTCGAGCACCTTCGCCAGCCCGACGCTGTCGGCGTGAAACATCGGTCCGCCGCGGTACGGCGGAAAGCCGTAGCCGGTGAGGTACACCATGTCGATGTCGGAGGCGCGCAGCGCGATGCCCTCTTCCAGGATGCGCGCACCCTCGTTCGCAAGCGCGTACATGCAGCGCTGCACGATTTCCTCGTCCGGGATCCGGCGGGGTTTCACCCCGATCTCGTTCCTGTACTTGTCGATGATCGCGTCGACCTCGGGGTCGGGAATCGGCTTGCGCGCATTGGCTCCTCCGGCGGGCTCGTACTTGTAGAAGCCCTTGCCGGTCTTCTGCCCGAAGCGGCCGAGCTCGCACACGCGGTCGGCGACGCGCGAGTACACGAAGTCCGGGCGCTCCCGGTAGCGGCGCTTGCGGATCTCCCAGCCGATGTCGTTGCCGGCCATGTCGTACATGGTGA
This sequence comes from Burkholderiales bacterium, assembly GCA_045810245.1. Lineage (GTDB taxonomy): Bacteria > Pseudomonadota > Gammaproteobacteria > Burkholderiales > SG8-39 > SCGC-AG-212-J23. The sequence goes on from JBJMWH010000599.1 coordinate 1,238, forward strand.
ACGGCCCCATCGCCATGCCCCAGCGCTGCAGCGCTGCGTCCACCTGCTGCGGGCTCGCGCCCTCGTCGAGAAGGAAGTAGGCCTGCTGCGTGTACTTCTCGAGCATCCGGTTGCCGATGAAGCCGTCGCACACGCCCGAGACCACCGGCACTTTTTTCAGGCGCTTGCCGAGCTTCATCGTGGTCGCCAGCACGTCTTTCGCGGTCTCCCTGCCGCGCACCACCTCGAGGAGCCGCATCACATTCGCGGGCGAGAAAAAGTGGGTGCCGATCACGTCGCCCGCGCGGGTCGTCGCGGCCGCGATCTGATCGACGTCGAGCGTGGAGGTATTGGTGGCGAGAATTGCGCCCTTCTTCACCAGGCCATCGAGTTTGCGGAAGATCTCCTGCTTCACATCCATGCGCTCGAACACCGCCTCGATCACGATGTCCGCGTTCGCGACATCGTCCAGGCGGGTCGAGCCCCGGATGAGGCTCATGCGCTTGTCCATGTCGGCCTGCGGGAGCCTGCCCTTGGCGACGCTGGCGGAATAATTCTTGTTGATGTTGGCGAGACCCCGGTCCAGGGCCTCCCGAGCGGTGTCGACGATCGTGACCGGAATGCCGGCGTTGGCGAAGCTCATCGCGATGCCGCCGCCCATGGTGCCGGCGCCGACGACCGCGGCGGCTGCGATCTCGCGCACCGGCGTATCCTCCGGGACATCGGGAATCTTCGAGGTCTGCCGCTCGGCGAAGAACATGTGGCGCAGCGCCCTCGATTCGGCTCCGCTGACCAGCTTGTCGAAGTTCGCGCGCTCGAGGCGCCGGCCCTCGTCGAAGGGGCGCGTGGCCGCGGCTTGCGCGCACTCCACGATGAGGAGCGGCGCCGGATAGCCCTTCGATTCCTTCGCCACCTGCTCGCGCACCCGCGCGAAGAACGACGCGGGGTCTTCCTCCAGCTTCGGGCTTGCGTCGCGGATGCGCGGCAGCGCCATCCCGACTTTGCTCCTGGCGAACTGAACGGCCGAATCGAGCAGATCGCCTTGCACGATCTCGTCCACCAGGCCGAGCTCCTTCGCTTTCTCCGCGGGAATCGGGCTGCCGGTGGTCATCATCCTCACCGCCTCGGCCATCGGAATCACGCGCGGCAGCCGCTGGGTGCCGCCGGAGCCGGGAAGAATTCCGAGCTTGACCTCGGGAAGCCCGAGCTGCGCCTTCGGCGCTGCGACACGGTAGTGACAGGCAAGCGCAAGCTCGAGACCGCCGCCGAGCGCGAAGCCGCCGATCGCCGCGACGAGGGGCTTCTTCATCGCATCCTGCTGCTCGTTGACCTCCGGCAGATCAGGCTTCAGGCGCGGGGCATTGAATTCGCGGATGTCGGCGCCGCCGCAAAAGGCCTTGGCCGAGCCGGTGATCACGACCGCCTGTACCGCCGGGTCGGCATCCGCCGCCTTCAGGTGCGCCAGGATGCCGGTGCGCACCGCGTTGCTGAGCCCGTTCACCGGCGGGTTGTCGAGCGTGATGACGGCAATGCCATCGCGCACGACATACTGGGTGGCGGCCCTCATCTCGCGCTAGCATAATCCAACCGCGACGATCCAGGTACATGCGTCTAGTCACGAAAAACAGGATCCTCGGCGGGGAGACGGGCGCTGGGGGCAAGCTGAATCTGCGGCTGTCGGGCTTCTCGCAGCAGCAGATCGTTCCGCTCGACGCTATCGTGCGTTCCCTCGACCGGCTGCCGGACTTCCACCTGGAAGGCCTGCGCGAGATTGCGTACCTACCGGAGTACGCATCGCAGGCCGGCGTGCCTGCACACCCCGCGTATCCTCGCTGCGAGCCGAAGGGCGAGTTCGTCCAGGCAGAAAGGCGGATCTACGTCTACGGCTTCGACGGCCCGGCCATGTTCTCGCACATGCTGCATCACGAGATCGGCCACTTCGTGTTCTTCCTGGTGATCGGGAGCCAGGTGAAGAAGCAGTGGGTCACGCAGCTTTCCCCGGGCGCGTCCTGCGTGACGGCATACGCCGGCAAGAACCCATGGGAGGATTTCGCCGAGACCTACGCCTACTACGCGCTCCAGCCGCAGCTTCTGCAGAGCAGGCTGCCGGAGAAGCACGCTTTCATGCGCGATTGCGTGTTCTCCGGGAATCCCGAGACGCTCAAGGAATGGGATCGGCTGGGATGAGGCAAGCCGGCCGGGTCAGAACGAGTCGGGCTGCTCCTCGACCTTGGTCGCCTGATTGACGACCTGAGCAGGAACGTAAAACGTTTCGAGCGCCGGCGCCGGCGCCGAGCTCGTGCGCTGCGCCGCTTCTGCGCTCTCGTGCTGGGGCGCGAACGTCGCGCCCAGGACCGCGCCAACCGACATGCTGGCCGCGATTATGACGACATGTCTGCCGATACTCATGGTTGCCTCCTTTGCGCTGTCGAGAACTGCGGGATCGGGTCGGTAAGCAAGGCGTCGCTGAGCGCCATCGAGGCCGCGGCATGGAGCCTCGCGGCGTCGATCGGTTTGAGGCGCCTGGATTCGATGAACGCGGCCACGGCCGCATTCATCGCCGCGAGCTTCGCTACCGATTCGGGCGCCGTCGCGGCGCCGGGGGCGCCTCCCGCGGCCTCGAGGGATGGCGGCGATGCGCCCTTGTCCGAGGACCGAATCGCGTAGATGTTGGCGCCCAGATGCCTGCCCCAGGTACGGGCGGCGGACTTCTCCACCTCGTCGCGCACCGGCGCGAGCGAACGCTCCAGCGCTGCGTCGAGCGCGGCGCTCCGGCCGGGATGCATCTCGCGCAGCACGTAGTGAGCCGCCGCCGCGGCAGCGGCCTCGCCCGAGCGACCGAGCGGCGCGGGCGGCTTCACCAGGAAGCGCGGGACATAGCCGCCCTCGATGAAATTCA
>JBJMWH010000600.1:0-2856 GCA_045810245.1 Burkholderiales bacterium
GGGAAAAGCGGGAGTACGAGATCGCCTATCGGCATTGCCGTCTGCGCTCCGGCAGGGAGGAGTGGTTCGTCGCTGCGTGGTTCGAGCTGAAGAAGGGCGACGGCGAAGCTTCGCGCGTGCGCATCAAGGAGTTGCTGGCCAGGCGCATCGCCTCGCAGCCGTTGCAGCTGCCGAATGCCGGCAGCGTGTTTCGTAATCCGCCCGGGGACCACGCCGCTCGCCTCATCGAGTCGTGCGGCCTGAAAGGCCTTGCGCGCGGCGGGGCGCGCGTGTCGGAGAAGCATGCCAACTTCATCGTCAACCCCGACGGGGCCGCGAGCGCTGCCGACATCGAATGGCTGATTCTCGAGGTGAAGAAAACGGTCCTCGAGAAGACGGGCATCGATCTGATGCCCGAAGTCCGCATCGTGGGAGAGCCGGCATGAATTTCGGCAAGGTGGCGGTGCTGCTGGGGGGCAAGTCCGCCGAGCGCGAGGTGTCGCTGAAGAGCGGCGGCATGGTTCTCAAGGCGCTGCGCAGCCGCGGCGTGGACGCGCATCCGTTCGACCCCTCGGAGAAGGGGTTCGAAGTCCTGGCAAAGGAGCAGTTCAAGCGCGCTTTCATCGCGCTGCATGGCCGCTTCGGCGAGGACGGCACGGTGCAGGGAATCCTCGAATGGCTCGGCGTCCCCTACACCGGAAGCGGCGTGCTGGCCTCGGCGCTGGCGATGGACAAGCTGCGCACCAAGCGCATCTGGGCGGCCGAGAAGCTGCCGACGCCGATGTATGAAGTTCTTGGAAAAGATACGAATTTTCGGATCGCGGCGCGCAGGCTCGGTCTGCCGATCATGGTGAAGCCGGCGAGCGAAGGATCGTCGATCGGCATGTCCAAGGTGCGCGCGGCGGGCGATCTCGAGGAGGCGTATGCGCTCGCGGTCAACTACGACCGCGTGGTGATCGCGGAGCAGTTCATCGACGGCATCGAGCTCACCTGCGGCATCCTGGGGCTCGAGGCGCTGCCGCTCATCAAGCTCGAAACGCCGCGCGACTTCTACGACTACCAGGCCAAGTACCTCACCGACGACACGCGCTACATCCTGCCGAGCGGACTGCCGGTGAAGAAGGAGCGCGAGCTGCAGGAGCTTTGCCTCTCTGCCTTCCGCACCCTCGGTTGCGCGGGCTGGGGACGCGTGGACCTGATGCTCAACAAGCGAGGCCGGCCGTTCCTGCTGGAGGTGAACACCGCGCCGGGGATGACCGACCATTCGCTGGTGCCGATGGCCGCGCGCGCCGTGGGCCTGTCGTACGAGGACCTGTGCATCAGGATTCTGGAAGGTGCGCATGTGGGATAACCCACGCCTGCTTAACATGGCTGCAGGTGCGCTGGTGGGCATCGCGGTGTTCGTGTTCGCGATCGTCGGCATCGCGCTGATCGCGCGCTCGCCGCTCTTTCCGGTCACCGAGATCGAGCTTACCCATGCGCTGGGCAAGACCACGCGGGCGGAGATCGAGTCGGCCGCGCGTGCCCATATCCGCGGCAATTTCTTCGCCGTGTCCCCTTCGGAGGTACGCGCGGGACTCGAGGCGCTGCCATGGGTGCGCAGCGCTTCGGTGCGCCGTATCTGGCCCGACCGGCTGGAAGTCAGCCTCGAGGAGCACGTCGCGTTCGCGCGCTGGGGTACGCAGGGGCTGGTGAACACCTACGGCGAGCGCTTCAACGGCGCGAGCGATGCGGTCCTGCCCCTGTTCTGGGCCCCCGCCGGCACCGAGCTCGAAATGATGCAGCGCTACGTGCGCTTCGCCGAAGCGGTGGCGCCGCTCGGCGCGAAGCTCGAGCGCGTGGTGCTTTCCGAGCGCCGCGCGTGGCAGCTCAGGCTGGACAGCGGCCTGCAAATCATGCTCGGCCGTGACGCCGACGGCGCCGACGCGCGCCTCGGCCGCTTCGTCGAGGCCTATGCGGCGACGCTCGGCAGGTTCGCGCGCAGACACGAGTACGTGGACCTGCGCTATCCCAACGGCTTCGCCCTGCGGGTGCCGGAGCTGAACGGCTGAGCCGATGGCGAGAGACAGCAAGGACCTCATCGTGGCGCTGGACATCGGGACCTCGAAGGTTGCGTGCCTGGTGGCAGAGCTGCGCGCCGACGGCTCGCTCGAGATTCTCGGCATGGGTGGCCACGAGTCGAAGGGCCTGAAGAAGGGCGTGGTGGTGAACATCGAAGCCACGGTGGCCGCGATCCAGCGGGCGCTCGAGGAAGCCGAGCTGATGGCCGACTGCAAGATCAGCTCGGCGTTCGTCGGCATCGCCGGCAGCCACATCCGCAGCTTCAACTCGACCGGCATGGTGGCGGTGAAGGACCGCGAGGTCGGGGTGATGGATGTCGAGCGCGCCATCGAGACGGCGCGCGCGGTCAACATTCCGACCGACCAGCAGATCCTGCATGTGCTGCGGCAGGAATTCATCATCGATGGCCAGGAGGATGTGCGCGAGCCGATCGGCATGTCGGGCGTGCGCCTGGAAGTGAAGGTGCACATCGTCACCGGCGCCGTGTCGGCCGCACAGAACATCATCAAATGCGTGCGCCGCTGCGGCATCGAGGTGAAGGACTTGATCCTGCAGCCGCTCGCCTCGTCGCGCGCCGTGCTGTCGGAGGACGAGAAGGATTTGGGCGTGTGCCTGCTCGACATCGGCGGCGGCACGACCGACATCGCCGTCTTCACGAACGGCTCGATCCGCCACACCGCGGTGATTCCGATCGCCGGCGACCAGATCACCAACGACATCGCCATGGCGCTGCGCACGCCGACGGCCGACGCCGAGAACATCAAGACGCGCCACGGCGTTGCGCTGAGGAGCCTGGCGGACCCGAACGCGATGATC
>JBJMWH010000601.1:0-6523 GCA_045810245.1 Burkholderiales bacterium
CAAATGCCGTTGTCAGCTTCTGTGAGAACCTAGAAGAGGTCCACGGCAAGCCGCCGCCCCGGGCGCAGGATAGGCGTCTGCGATAGCTCCCGGGAGAAACGATGGATCTGGAATTCTATTGGTACGAGATCTCGCCGTTCGTCTACACGGTCGCCGGCGGCTTTTTTCTAGGCCGGGCCGACGCGGCGCTGCCAATCATGTCCGCCCTGCTGCTGCTCACCGCGGGCGGAACGATCCTCTTCCTGCGCAGGAGCCATGCGCTGCGGATGAGGGAGTTCGCCGACGCGCCTTCCCGCGCGCCGATTCGCCCGACGCCGGCGAAAAGCTAAGTCGAACCGCTTGCAGGGAATCTGGTGGAGTGGAGGAGGATCGAACTCCCGACCTTCGCATTGCGAACGCGACGCTCTCCCAGCTGAGCTACCACCCCGTGGGGGGCGCATTTTACCGCAACAGGGCTAGAATGCCGCCATGAGCAGCCCCTCGCGTAACCGCCGCGCCGACGACATGTCGGCCGAAGAAGTGAAGGAGTTCTGGCACGGCTTCTGCGAGCGCAAGGGAATCGACGCGGCCACGCGCGCGCGCGGCGACGAGAAGATCGAGCGCGATCCCGACTACTGGGCCGACCAGACGATGACCCGGCTGCTCGACTCCGTGTCGAGCTAGTTTTTTTGCCCTCTGGCCCGCCGCCGTGTAATCTCGCGGCGGGGATGGCTAAAAAGAAGAAGAAAGCTGGCCCGGCCGCCAGGCCCAGGCCGGCGCCGCGCCGCGCAGCGGCGCAGGACCGCACGCTCGCCGAAGAGCGCTTTCGCGCGCTGGTGCGGCTTTCTTCCGAGTTCTACTGGGAAACCGACGCCGAACACCGGCTGACCGAGCTGGTGCACGGCACGGGCTATCGCGGCACGCTGCCGCGCGAGCGTCTGATCGGCAGGTCGCGCTGGGAGCTGCACTCGGTTTCGCCGGATGCCGCGGGCTGGCAGGCTCACGTGGCGACGCTCGAGGCGCGCCTGCCGTTTCGCGGCTTCGAGTTCGTGCGCCAGCATGCCGGCGGCGATCTGCGCCATTTCAGCCTGAGCGGCGAGCCGGTCTTCGACCGCTCCGGCGCGTTCCGCGGCTATCGCGGCGTGGGCACCGAGATCACCGAGCGCAAGCGGGCTGAGCAGGCCCTGGCGCGCCTCACGCACTACGAATCGCTCACCGGGCTGCCGAACCGGGCGCTGCTCACCGACCGCCTGAACCATGCCATCGCGCGCGCCGACCGCAGCGGCAGCCTGCTCGCGGTGATGATCCTCGACCTGGACAATTTCAAGGAGATCAACGACGCGCTCGGCCAGGCCGTGGGCGATCTCGTGCTGACGGAGGCGGCGCGCCGGCTGCAGGCCTGCCTGCGCAGCATCGACACCCTGGCGCGCCTGGGCGACGACGAGTTCGCCGTGGTGCTCGAGGGCCTGCCCGACTTCGACGAGATCTCGCTGGTCGCGCAACGGCTGCTTGCGGCCGTAGCCGAGCGCGCCGAAGTTTCGGGCCATGAGCTCTACCTCTCGGCAAGCATCGGCCTGGCGGTCTATCCGGTGGATGACCAGGACGCCGACGCCCTGCTGCGCAACGCGAACCTCGCCATGCACCACGCCAAGCGCGAGGGGCGCAACAACTTCCAGCGCTTCTCCCACGACATGGCCACGCGCACCGAGCGCCATGCGGAGCTGAAGCTGCGCCTGCGCCGCGCGCTCGAGCGCCACGAATTCATGCTGCATTTCCAGCCGATCGTCACGCTCGAGACCGGGCGCTTCCTCGGCGCGGAGGCGCTGCTGCGCTGGAACGACCAGGAGCGGGTGGTGTCGCCCGCGGAATTCATCCCGATCGCGGAGGAGAGCGGGCTCATCGTGCCGATCGGCCTGTGGGCGCTGCAGGAGGCGTGCAGCCAGTGCAGGACGTGGCTCGACCTGGGGCACGCCTGGATGCAGGTGTCGGTGAACCTGTCGCCGCGCCAGTTCAGGCAGAAGGACATCGTGAAGGCGATCGAGACGATCCTGCTGCAGACGAGGCTGCCGGCGCGCTGCCTCGAGCTCGAGATCACCGAGACGACGATCATGCACAGCACCGCCCACACCATCGGCGCGCTGCACGAGCTGACGGCGCTCGGCGTGCGCATCTCGGTGGACGATTTCGGCACCGGCTACTCGTCGCTTGCCTATCTGCACCGCTTTCCGGTGCACAAGCTGAAGATCGACCAGTCGTTCGTGCGCGATATCGGCGCCGACCGTGCCGACACCGCGCTCGTCGGCACCATGGTGGCGCTGTCGAAGCAGCTCAAGCTCACCTCGGTCGCGGAAGGTGTGGAGACCAAGGAGCAGCTCGACTACCTGCTCGAGATCGGTTGCGACGCCGCGCAGGGCCACTACCTCAGCGTCCCGCTCGGCGTCGGCGAGTTTACGTCCCTGCTGGGAAAGGCGGGATCGGCGGCGTCGAGGGAGAGCCCGACGGTCGCACCGCTGCGTGCGCACTTGCGCTCGCTGGGACCGAATCGGAGCTGAAGAAGCAGTAGCCGTTCTTGCCCGCCTGCTTGGCGGCATACATCGCGGTATCGGCGTGCTTTACCAGCGAGGCCGCGTCGAGCGCATGGTCGGGGAACAGGCTCACGCCAATGCTTGCGGAGAGGCGCGCCTGGCCGCCACCCGGCAGCTCGTACGGACGCACCGCCTCGCCCAGAAGTTTGCGGATCACGCTTTCCACCGCGGCCTCGTCCTGCACTTCCTCCAGGAGGACGAAGAACTCATCGCCGCCGAGGCGCGCGACCACGTCGCTCGCGCGCACGGTGGTGCGCAGGCGGCGCGCGATCTCGATGAGAAAGCGGTCTCCGGCGTCGTGGCCGTAGAGGTCGTTCACCTGCTTGAAGCCGTCCAGGTCGATGAACACGCCCGCGAGCCGCACCGCGCGGCGGCGCGCACGCTCCACGGCCTGCTCGAGCGCCGGGGCGAGGCTGGTGCGGTTAGCGAGGCCGGTGAGCGGGTCGCGATACGCGAGCGAGGCGATGCGCTCGCGCGTGAGCGCGCTCTCGGTGACGTCGCGCCCGACGCCGCGGTAGCCCAGGAAGGTGCCGTCGGGGGCGATGCGCGGCTCGCCGGAAAGCGAGAAATAGCGCGTCATGCCGTCGGGCATGGCGCGCGAGAACTCGAAATCGCGGAAGGGAATGTGGCTCTCGAGCGTCGCCCGGTGCGCCGCCCAGCCGGTCTCGTCGGGACTGACGGCGGGGAGGTCCCAGAGCGTGCGGCCGACCACGCCGTAGCCGATCTCCGCCGTGGGATAGGTCGGTCCGTGCACGATGGCCGAGACGCGCTGAAGCGGGTCGGTTTCCCAGAAAAAATCGCTCGACATCTGGGTGAGGCTGCGGAAGCGCGCTTCGCTCTCGCGCAACGACTCTTCGGCGAGCTTGCGGCGCAGGAACTGTCCGACCTGGCTGCCGATGACGCGGGCGGCCTGCTGCAGGCGCTCGTCGGGCGCGCTCACGCTGCGGCCGGAGAACACCAGCACGCCGATCGTCTTGCCTCCCGAGACCACGCCGAACGCGAACACGCCATGGCCGGAATCGATGCCGGCGCCGACGGCGCGCAGCTGCGGCGCCGCTGCCGCGGGCAGGCCGCCGGACCAGACCGCCTTGCCCGACTGCCAGACCTGGCGCGACTGCTCGATGAAATTGTCGAGCGACGGCTCGCTCACGCACCAGCCGTCCTGGAAATGCAGCTGGCCCGAGGTACTGTCGAGGCGAAAGTAGCGCCCGGCGTTCCAGCCCTCGGCTTCGCACAGCGCCAGGATCACGCCCTTCAGCCCGCTCGCGGTATCCTCGGCTGCAGCGAGCGACCGCGCCACCTCGTGCTCGAGCCGCAGCATCTTCTCGGCGCGCTTCTGCAGCGTGACGTCGCGGCCCACGCCGTGGTAGCCGGCGAAGCTGCCGTCGGGACCGAATACCGGCTCGCCGCTGATGCTCATGTGGCGCACCCCGCCATCCGCCATCGGCCGCCACACCAGCACATCGTAGAAGGGCTTGCGGGCGTCGAGGATCGCGCGATGCGCGTCCCAGCCGCCCTCGATCTCCAGGCCGCTCTCCCAGCGCCGGATGCCGATCAGGCGGCGGGCGAGATCCTTGTCGCCGCCCGCAACATTGCGGCCCTCGATGCGGGTGAACGAATAGTTCGCGTCGAGCTCCCAGTACCAGTCCGCCGAAAGGTGCGTAAGGCTGCGCAGCCGTGCGTCACTGTCGCGCCGCGCCTGCTCGACCGAGGCGCGCTGCAGCAGCGGGCCAAGGTGATGCGCGATCGTCTCGAGCGTCTCCATGAAGCGCGGCTCCGGCGCGCGGACCGTGCGGCTCGCGAGGTCGAGCACCGCGACCACGCGCCCCGCGTGGCGCACCGGCACCACCACCGCGGCGTGCAGGCCGGTCTCTTCGGGCTTGAGCGTGGCGGCGCCGCGCGGGTCGTGCGTAGCGTCGGCGATCCAGATCGGCTCGCCCGATTGCCATACCACGCCGGCGAGCCCGGCACCGGGCTTGAGCGCGGCATCGATGGCGCGCTCGCGCGGACGCGCGACGGCATCCATCCCGGAGGCCGACCAGCGCTCGAAGGGACGCAGCAGCGACGCGCCCTCGTCGACGCGCCAGAAATCGGCGCAGTCCCAACCTTCGCTTTCGCCGATTCCGCGCAGCACCGAGTGCACGGCCTCCACGACGTTGGCCGCCTCGGCCATCGCGCGCGCGACGGCATGCTCGAGCTGCAGCAGCTGCTCGATTCGCTTTTCCTGGGTGACGTCGCGCCCAACGCCGAGGTAGCCGCTGAACCCGCCGTCCTCGTCGAGCAGCGGCTGCGCGCTGAGCGATAGCCACAGCTTGCGGCCGCCGTCCGCCAGGCACTGAATCTCGAAGTCCTTGAACGGCTCGTGGCGCTCGACCTGGGCGCGGTGATGGTCCCAGTCGGATTGCGTGAGGTTGAGCGTGGGCTGGTCCCAGCGCCGTGCGCCCAGGTACAGGGCGAGGTCGATCCCCGAGTGCTCGCCGAGGCGGCTCGACATGTACGTAAGACGAAGCTGCGCGTCCTGGACCCAGAACCAGTCGCCCGAAAGCGCGCTGAATCTGCGAAGCGGATCGTCGCCCGCGCCCGACGGGCTGTCCACCCGATCCGACACTGGATCCTCTGTGCTGCCGGCCTCGCGCTGCGCCGTGTTTATATTTCCCGTTTGCACCATTAAGGCCGCCCCAGGCGACCCTGCCTCCCCGTGTTCGAATGTACCGGGCCCCTATCGCCGCGTCCAGCGTTTCGCCACCACAAGATATGGGCACGCAAGCAACGGACATTCCCACTCGTAGTGCGTTTGCACTAACCGTCTTGAGATAGCGCGCGAAGGAAGCGTGGCAAGCCGGCTGATGCATCGGCTAAAACATCTGCGCCTCCGCGCCGACATGTAAGCACTGAGCAAGAACGGCGGCACCGGGGACGGCTCGCCAATTTTTCCGCCGACGGCACGCGGCTGCCTATTGACTAGATCATGAATACTTGTTCAGCAACGAGTCGCGCTAGAGCGCGTAGTACCGTGGTGGGCCGGGTTGGATTCGAACCAACGACCAAGGGATTATGAGTCCCCTGCTCTAACCGGCTGAGCTACCGGCCCACGCTCTTGCAGTATGCCTTCGTATTTTCGTGCACGTCCGGGTCGGCAAGCGCTTCGGCGTCCGAGACCCAGCGGTAGGCGGCGTGCTGGTCGGTCGGCAGCGAGCCCAACGAATGCCCCGAGATTTCGTGCGCAAGCACGACGTAGTGCGTGCCGAAGCCCGGCACGCCGGAACGATTGTCGGGATAGTGATGCTCGAAATATCCGATGAAGCGCGTGGCGGCGAGCTCGACCGCGACGCCGAGCTCCACTCGCGTAATGCGCCTGAACGCGGCGGCGAGCCGCTCGTCCTTCGCGATGCGCCCGCCCGGTACGAACCAGGCGCCTTGCGCCGGTCGGTTCACCCTGCGGCCGACCAGCAGACGGCGCTGCGCATCGCGCACCAGCAGGTCGAACGATACGAGCGGCGTGTGCCGGACGATCAGATCGAACGTTTCCGCCTTGAGCACAGGTCAAACTAGAAGGGCCGCGTTCGCGGCCCTCGGGCGGCCCTTGTTTTAGCCTTCCTGATCCAGGAAGCTCTTCAGCCGCTCCGACCTGTATGGGTGGCGCAGCTTCCGCAGCGCCTTGGCCTCGATCTGGCGGATGCGCTCGCGCGTCACGTCGAACTGCTTGCCGACCTCCTCGAGCGTGTGATCGGTCGACATCTCGATGCCGAAGCGCATGCGCAGCACCTTGGCCTCGCGCGGGGTGAGGGTGTCGAGCACCTCCTTGGTGACATCTCTCAAAGAGGCAAAAGTAGCCGCGTCCGACGGCGCGAGCGTCGACTGGTCCTCGATGAAATCGCCGAGGTGCGAGTCGTCGTCGTCTCCGATCGGCGTCTCCATCGAGATCGGCTCCTTGGAGATCTTGAGGATCTTGCGGATCT
>JBJMWH010000602.1:0-3150 GCA_045810245.1 Burkholderiales bacterium
ATCCTGGAAGACGTGGTGAAGCTCATCTGGGGCGTGAACCCGTATTTCATCGCCGAGCCGTACGCGCTCCTCGGCAGCTTCCAGGTCGCGGGCATGGCGTATCCGACCTACAACCTCATCCTGGTCGCCGCGGCGCTGTTCTTCGGCCTCGGGCTGGCGTGGCTCCTGCATAGCACGCGCGCAGGAAAGCTTCTGCTGGCGGTGATCCACGATCCGGAGGTAAGCCGCGCGATGGGGATCAACGTCGGTCGCTACTACCTCGCGACCTTCACGCTCGGATCGCTGCTCGCCGCGCTTGCCGGGGCGTTTACCGCCCCCACCGTGTCGGTGGTACCCGGCCTCGGCGTCGAGGTGATCGTGCTTTCGTTCGCGGTGGTGGTGATCGGCGGCCTCGGCAGCCTGCCGGGCGCCGCGGTGGGCGCGCTGATGGTCGGCCTGGTGCGCTCGTTCTCCGTCCATTACCTGCCGCAGGTCGAGCTCTTCGTCATTTACTTCGTCATGGCGGCGGTGCTGGCGGTGCGCCCGCGCGGGCTCTTCAGCCTCGCCGAGCCGAGAAAGATATGAAGCGGGATCGAACTGTCGTCCTGCTGCTGGCTCTGTTTGTCCTCTTGATCCTTATTGGACCCTGGTTGCCGCAGTGGGCCATGTTCATCATGACCGTCGCCGTCGCACGCGGGCTCGTGGTGCTTGGACTGCTGCTTCTGCTGCGAGCGGGACTGGTCTCCTTCGGCCAGGCGCTCTTCTACTGCCTCGGCGCCTACTCCGCGGGCGCGCTCGGCCGCTTCTTCGGCATCTCGGACATCTTCGTCGAGATGCTGGTCGGGGGCGCGGTGGCCGCGGCGACGGCGTTCGTGCTCGGGTTCCTGCTCGCGCGCTACCGCGGCATCTTCTTCGGCCTGCTCAGCCTCGCGCTCTCCATGATCCTCTATGGCCTGCTCGTGAAGAGCGAGGCGCTCGGCTCCACCGACGGCTTCAACATCCTGCCCTCGACGCTCTTCGGCATCCGGCCGGGCGCCGAGTGGGTGCGCTACGCGGTGCTCGTGTCCGCGGCAGCGGCGGCGCTCGTCGCCGCGCTGCTCGTGCACCGCTATCTCGAGACCCCGCTCGGCCGGCTGGCGCCGGCGATCAAGGACAACGAGATCCGCGTCGAGTACATGGGCGCCTCGGCGCGCCGGGCGGTGCACGTGAACTACGTGATCGCCGGCGGGCTCGCCGGCGTCGGCGGCGCGCTCGCCGCGACCGCGGTCGGGCATATCGATCCCGAGATGGCCTACTGGACCACCTCCGGAGAATTCATTTTCATCGCGATTCTCGCCGGCACCGGCAACGTGCTCGCGCCCTTCGTCGGGGCGCTCATCTATGGCGCGATCCATACCCTGGCCTACGACCTCTCGCCGAATACCTGGCAGATGACGCTCGGCGTAGCGCTTCTTCTCTTGATCGTGTTTCTGCCCAACGGACTTTGGTCGGCCTTTTCGCGTCTCAGATGGCGATAATTCTCGACGCGCGCGGTCTGTGCAAGGCGTTTGGCGCGGTCGTCGCGGCGAGCGAGGTGAGCGCGGCCATCGAGAAGGATTCGGTCGTCGGTCTGATCGGCACCAACGGCGCGGGCAAGACCACCTTCATCAACATCGTCACCGGCTATCTCAAGCCCGACCGCGGCAGCATCGCCTACGAGGGCCGCGACATCACGCGCCTGCCTCCGCGCGACATCACGCGCCTGGGCATCTGCCGCTCGTTCCAGATCCCGCAGCTCTACGGCTCGCTCTCGGTGTTCGAGAACATGATGATCGGCATCGGCATCGTGCTCTCCAATGCCGGCCTCGCCGGCTACTTCTCGCGCGGCGCGGCGCTCGTACCGGGGTACGGCGAGCCGGCCGAGGCGGTCGCCGAGCGCATCCTCGGCCGCTTCGGCCTGCTCGAGTACCGCGAGCGCAATGCCCAGATCCTGCCCGGCGGCGCGCGCAAGCTCCTCGACATCGCGCTCGCGATGGTGGCGCGGCCGCGCATCCTCCTGCTCGACGAGCCCACGAGCGGCGTCTCGGCGCAGGAGAAGTTCGGCATCATGCAGATGGTGCTCGAGGCGGTGCGCGCCGAGGGCGCGACGGTACTCTTCGTGGAGCACGACATGGAAGTGGTGGGTCGCTTCGCGCAGCGCGTGCTCGCGTTCTACGACGGGCGCATCATCGCCGATGGGCCGCCCCGAGATGCGCTCGCGCATCCCGAGGTCAAGCGCTACGTGGTCGGTAGCCGTGCTTGAGATCGACAAGCTCAGCGTCTCCATCGCGTCGATGCAGATCCTGCGCGACGTCTCGCTGCAGGTGCCGACGGGCTCGATGACCGGCCTCATCGGCCGCAACGGCGCCGGCAAAACCACCGTGAAGAAGACCATCATGGGGCTGCTCAAGGCGGGCCGCGGCTCGGTGCGCTTCGAGAGCCGCGACCTTCTCGGGATCCCGACGCACGAGCGCGCGCGCCTGGGAATCGGCTACATGCCCGAGGACCGGCGCCTCATTCCCGAGCTCACGGTCGAAGAGAACGTGCTCGTCCCCGCCTGGGCCGCCGGGGTGCCGGACGCGCACGCTCGACTCCAGAAAATCTACCAGCTTGTTCCGGAAGTGAAGGCGTTCGCCCCGCGCAAGGGCTTGCAGCTCTCGGGCGGCCAGCAGAAGCTCGCCGCCCTCGCGCGCGCGCTGATGTGCGGAACGCGCCTGCTCCTCCTCGACGAGCCCTTCGAGGGGGTCGCGCCGGCGCTCGCGCAGCGGCTCGCCGAAGTCGTCGCCGGGCTCAAGCGCGAAGGCCTGTCGGTCCTGCTCTCGGAATCGGACCTGCAGCATTCCGAGCACCTGGTCGACCGCGTGATCGCCATCGATCGCGGCTCGATCGCCGCGGGGCAGTAATGCAGACCGACGTGCTCATCGTCGGCGCGGGCGCGGCCGGCATGTACGCGGCCATCAGCGCCGCGCGTGCCGGTGCGCAGGTGGTGCTCGTCGACCGCAGCCTGATCGGCCGCGGCGGCGCCACCGTGATGGCGCAGATGACCGTCGCCGCGGCGCTCGGCGAGGAAGCGCCGGACCACTGGGAGAACCATCTCGCCGACACTCTGAAAGCCGGGCGCGGCCTGTGCGACCCGGCGCTCTCCCGGCTCCT